>JAYVRQ010000303.1:0-1795 GCA_043776145.1 Chthoniobacteraceae bacterium | reverse complement strand
AAAAACCTACATCTTCCGAAACCCCTGCACCGGCCAGTCCGGCCCGCGCTTGTAGATTTCCTCGATGTCGCTTTGCCGCTTGAGCAGCCAGGGCGAGAGCGCGTTCTCGCCGTTTTTCGTGAAGACAATGTTGTCGGCGACATAGACGCAGGAGTGGATGGCGTTGCCCGCGGGATTCAGGAAGACGAGCACGTCGCCGAGACGGTAGGGCGGGCTGACTTTTTCGTAGCCTTCCATCAGGCGATTCGCGGCGAGCCGCAGATCGAGAAAGTAATCCTTCACCGTCAGCTCGAAAAAATTGAGCGAAGTCCAGTGGCAGTCGGGCATCCGTCCGCGCGCGGCGAGATCGAGCGTGGGATACGTGTAAAGGCGGCGGCGGGGAATCGCCGGCAGCAGATGGGTGATGTCGATTTCCGTCTCGCACCCGCGCCCGGCTGCGGCTTCCAGCATGGGAATGATGTCGAGCGAGCGTCCACCCGCCGACCAGTAGGAGATGAGCGATTTGAAGTCGCTGCCGGGGCCGACTTTCAAACGCACCAGCAGCGTGCGGCGGCGCGTGGTCGTCTTGAAAATATGCCGCACTTCCGCGTCGGATTCCGCCTGGCTGAGCAGCGTCCGCAGATCGCTGAAGGCGAGCGCCGAGCCGGTGTGCCACGTCATGCGCCGGATCAAATCCTGGAGCTTCGGGCGCAGGCCCGTTTCACGGAGCCACTCGTCCACATTGCCGCCGACGATGTAGATCGGGTTCGCGTGAAATTCGTTGAGTTCCGACTTCGCGAGTTCGGGATAAATGATCGAGCGCACCGCCTGCGGGATCGCCTGCAAATCGTCGATCGGCGGGAAGACGGTGAGCAGAGTGCCCTGCTTGAGCATCCGCTTCGGATCGAGGATGCGATCCTGGACGACCTGCGCGAGTCCCGCCTCGTTGAATAGCTCTCGCAGCGAAGCCTCCGTGCCACCGGGGAAGTTCCAGACCGGCGTGGAATTTGGACGCTGGACGGTATCGAGCAGGAAATCGGGAGCCTCGATATACATGGAAGAGATTTCCAAATCCCCCCACGGCCCCGGATGGCCCGCCTCGAATTGTTCCTTCACCGGAGGCGCAGCCGGAGTCGGCTTTTCCTTCGGGGCCGCGTGCGATGTTGCGCTGAAAAAAAGCAGCGCCACAACCATCGCCACCTCGGCGGCGGGGAATGCAGGATGACACTTGAAAATTCTGGATATGGGCAGGCGGATCGAAGGCAAAATCAACAGAACAGTTTCACGGAACATATATTGGGCAAATGACGTTTTCGTTACAACCCGGCAATGTCGCATCGCGCCTCACCGGGCGCGCGCGTGTCTTTTTAACGGGTTCGTCCGGGTGCGTTCAGCATGAACCGCGTCTGCCACGGCATCAGCAGCGCGCGGCCCGCGACGATCGAGCCGGAGTGATCAGCGGCGTCATGGAAAACGCCGCAGTCCAGAGCCTTCGGCGTTACTCATTTCAAAGCGGCCAATAGACGACACGGCGGATCAGATCGTGCGCCACCGGCGTTTCAAGCGGATCGCCGAACGCCCGCAGCGACGTGGCTCCGCGCGTGGCATCGATGCCTTGGCGACGCGCACGGGCGACAAATTCATCGGGGTCGCCGCACAGCACGGGCATCAGCCAGTGGGCATGTTTTTGCGCTCCCAGACCGGGCGCGACGGAGCCTTTTTGAAAATCACCCGCAAGCTCGCTGCGACGCCGCACCTCATGCCGTTGCCCGAGTCTGCGCGCGAGCAGCCGCAGCAGAGTGCGCGGTGGCTGAAA
>JAYVRQ010000302.1:0-5740 GCA_043776145.1 Chthoniobacteraceae bacterium | reverse complement strand
GCGGCGGAACTCAATCTCAGCCGGCATCGCAAACTGCTCGCAGCGGGAATCGGCAGCCGAACGATGGTTCAGCGCGCGCAGGCGCAACTCGCCGCGCTGAAAAGCAAACCCACTCCCGCACTTCCGCAGAAAGCGGAGTGAACGGTGCGGTGCCAGGAATTCCTCTCGCCATGCAGCATCCGCGTTTCTATACCCGCGCTCGATGAAAACGGAATTGCTCCAGTCCCTCAGCGTCTTCGTCCTGATCGCGGGGCTTTTTCTTTCCGCGCTCGGCGGTCTTGGCGCGTATTATTTCAGCGGAAAAGGCGGGCCGTCCGATTCCCGCCGGGAATCGGCGGCAGTCAAAATCGCGGAGCCGGATTTGCCGGTGCGGCAGGAGGAGCCGGATGCGCGGCTCGCCGCCATCGTCGAGCCCGTCGCGGAACCTGTGCCGCCCGCACCGCCGGAAGCAAAGCTGCCGTCGGTTAAAGCCGATCCGATTGCGGAGCTTCCTCTGCCGCCGATCGCTTCCGCAACGGTTCGGCATCCGGCACCGCAGGAAACAAAACCACCGCCGGTTGCCCCGGAGCAGGTCGTGGAGCTCCCGCCGCCGCCCGCCGAAAAAATGGACGCGCCCGCGGAAGCAGTTCCCGTGACTCCAGCGCAGATCGTTTTGGAGCCGGAGCCGGCGGTTCCCACGACCGCGATCCCCGTGAAGGAACCGCCCACGGAATCAGCGCCAGAGCGGCCCGGCGGCCTTGGCATTGCGCCGTGGCAGTTGGAAAAAATGCTTCAGCGACTGCGCACGTTCAAACATGGGACGATCGCGATTCAAGCGCCGGAAGGGAGCGACGAGGCGCGGCAATATGCCGGGGCGTTGAAAGAGGCGTTCGTCACCGCAGGCTGGAGCGTGACCGGCGTGGATGCCGTGAAGACGAACCGCGAACTGAAAGGGATCACGCTTTCGTCGGGCACCTTCCCGCCGCCGACCGAAGTGACGACGGTGTTCGGATCGCTCGTGACCGCGGGGATCAAAGTTGCCACCGATCTCGATCCGAGCCTGGGCAAAGGGAAGGCGGTTCTTTTCGTCGGCTCGCGGCCGTAAGTTTGGCGGCCGCTTACCGGTGGATGGCGTCGCTCCGTCGCTCCGTCGCGCCATGCCAACACCACGCGCGCAGCGCCACTTTTAAAAATTGGCCTTCGGCGATGGAACGCATGGCGCGACGGAGCGACGCCATCCACCAGCCCATTACGGCTGCGTGATTTTCAGGCGGAGGAATTGCGGGCCGGCGGTGCGCGTCACTTTGGCTTTGATGAGCTGCACGGTGCCGGTGGTGCTGAGGAGTTCCTCGATCGGACTGCCGGGGAGCCAGGTGGCGAGCGCGCCGCTTTGCTCGACGATGTAACTGATGCTGCCAGCGGAGAGGTCTTTGCGGTAGGTGAGCGTGAGGTAAGCCCCTTCGATCGCAACTTGTGTCGGAGGCGCGGAGAAGCTCTGCGGATCAAGGCCGCAGGCGAATTCGAGGAGGTTTTTGATGCCGTCGAAATCGGCGTCGATGCCCTCGGCGCGCAGCGCGGGATTGGCGATCATGCGCGCGGCCCAGGTCGTGTAGGAATCGACGGCGGTGATTTGCACGGTGTCGTTCACCGAAGTGTTGCCGCCGCTTTCCGTGGCGGTGAAACGCAGCACGTACGCGCCGGGCGCGCTGAACGACGCATCGCTGTCGAGCGCGTTCGGCGCGGTGAAGGCGACGGTTCCGGGGCCGCTGACTTTGCTCCACGCGAAGGTGACGGTGTTCGCGGGGAACCCGCCGTAATTCACCGCGGCGTGCAGCACGGCGGATGCGCCGGGCGCGAGTGCGACATCGACGCCTGCGTTGACCGCAAAGACGGACGGGCCACCGGGACTTGGGACGCCGCTGGCCTGCCAGCTTTCCTTGTCGCTCCAAGTATCGCGCGGTTGCGTGGAATCGACGATTTGCAACGATGCGCCGCCGCCCGCAGTGCTCGGATACCACGACGCCGCGTAATCGAAATCGAGGATGCCGAGGCCGTACGTCGGGACTTCGATGCGGACGTTTTCGCCGTTGTTGTCGAGCTTGCCGCTCGCCCATTGCGTCGCGGGGACGGCGGAGAACTGCGCCTGGAATTTCGCGAGGTTTTCGGTGATGACGAGATATGCGCCGGGCGCGAGCGTGGTTGCCGGGAAGGTGTGCGTGATGCCATTGGCAAAGGTGACGCCGGTGAGATCGAGCGTGACGGTGGCGCTGATATTTTTCAGCTCGATGAACTCGGCCTGCGCGGTGGAGGCGGGCGAATACATCATCTCGGTGACGCGCAGGTTGTTGAGCAGATTTTCGAGCGCGAGGGTCTGCGGCGGCGTGAAGGTGTTGTTGCTGAAGCCGGGCGTCGGGAGCGCGAAGTAAGCGTAAAGCGCGGAGCCGTCGGTGGCGCGGCCCTGCGACTGGTCCTGGATTTGCGGGACAACGGGAACTTCGTCGATCACGCGGCCCGCGGCATCGGTGAGCGCGAGCGTTTCGTGAACGCTGGAGATCGAGAAGCTGAGATGGTTCGCGCCCTGTGCGGGATCGCTGTCGGCGACGTATTTCACGAAGCCTCCCGCGCCGATGAAGCTGAGCGGCGCGATGGAATGCCGGAGCGGATAATTGCCGAGATCGTCCGTGAGATGCAGGCCGCCGAGCGCGACGGGTTTCGCGCCGGGGTTGTAGAGTTCGAGGAAGTCGTTCGCGGAGACGATGAGGTTCGATGAGAGCCACTCGTTGATTTTCAACGCGGTCGCGGGGGCGAGTTCGCAGAGCGCGGTGTTGGCCGCGCCGAGCGTGGGCGCGCTGAGCGTCCAGGCGCGGGTGACGGGCGCGCGGGCGATTGTGAGGTCGTCGATTTGCGCGCCGAAGGTAACGCTGTCGCGGGGCACCGTCGCATTCGGCGGATAGAGCGCGACGGTGTCACCGTCCGTGTCGAGGCCGAAGCCGATGTGGATGCCGGGGTTCGCGTCGGCGTTGTTGCCGAGCAGCAGCAGGTAGCCGCCAGCGGGGATCGTCGTTCCGGCGGGAAAAACAAATTTGCGCGGCGTGGCGGGATCGTCGCTGACGCTGAAGTTCGCAAGGTTCACGGCGACGGCGCCGTAGTTGTACAGCTCGATCACATCGGGCCGCGTGATGCCGAGCGGGTACGCATTCACGTTGCCCGCGAGGACTTCATTGATGATGACCGTGACCGCCGCGGGATCGACGATCCACGTCGCCGTCGTCGGCGTCGTCTGCCACACGCCCGCGTCGTTTTTTCCAGTGACGGAAATCGTGTGCTCGCCTGTGGAGAGTCCGCTGAGCGAGATCGGCGTGGCGGCGGGCGTCTCGGCACCGAACGCCGCGCCATCGAGCGAAACGCGGTAGTGCGTGTAGCCATACGCATTGATCGTGAGGAAGCCCGTGTAGCCGGGCACGAGCGTCGCCGAAGCCACCGGCGTCGGGCTGAGCGGGATGCCGCCGAGCGCGATGCCCGCCGGGACGAGCGCGCCTTTGTCGAGGCCGAACGGCCCGGTGCCAATCGCGAGCGAGCACGGCTGCGGGACGAAGGCCATGCGCACCTGCGCGGCGGTCGCGCTCGCGGGCACGGAGATCAGCGCGAGGTTGAGCATCGGGTCGGCGACCACATTGTTGCCGCCAAATCCGGACCACGCGAGCGGCAGCAGGTTGTCGGTGAATTCGAGATAAGTCAGCGTGTCGCTGTAATGCCGCGTGAGTGCGGTCGCATCCCAAACAATGTTGCCCTGCATGTAGCCGCCAGCGGAGGGCGACTCCGCGCCGTTCGCCATGTTCAGCACGCCGGATGCGGTGTCTGTGCCGCCGGTGTGGGTGATGCGGGCGATCGTGTTGCTGAGCAGCGAGAAGGCGCTTCCCTCGCGCATCGTGACGGCATGATCGCAGTCGTAGAAAAGATTGCGGATGATCGTGACGTCGCAGGGATCGGTGACATTCGCATCGGCCGAAATCGCGCTGGCGCTGGGCGCGGCGCTATTGCGGTGGCAGTGGAGGAAAACATTTTCCTCGATCCACGCATCCGCGCCATGGAGCAGGACGAGGTTCGCTGGGGAGCCGTTGAAGACATTGCGCAGCACTTGCAGGATCGGGCCGGGGCGCTCGCCGCCGGTGAAGGTGAGCGCGGAATTCGCGCCCACCGGCACGCCGAAAATACAATCGCGCACGACGGCTTCGCCGCCCGCCGCAATGCCGCTGCCGGAGACCGGCGCGAACGCGGCGGTCGCGTTTGGAAACGTGGTGTTGCTCACGACGAACGAACTGCCATCGAGCGCGAGGTACGGCTGCGCGGTGTTACGGAACGTGAGGTGATCGAGCACGACGCGCGCGCCGCTCTGCGCGTGGATTGCGACCGCGCCGTTGTTGTCGAAAATTCCGTACGCGATGCGCGATTCGAGCGTGCCGTTGATGACGATGCCGCCCCACGAGCCGACGCCCGCAGGTGCTTTGGCAAACGTCACCGGCAACTCCGCCGTGCCTTCCGCGAGCAGACGTCCGCCAGTGGCGACGGTGATGTTCACTCCCGCGCTGAGGAAAACGCTCACGCCCGGCTGGATCGTCAGCGTCATCCCGCTCGGGACGGTGAGATTGCTCGTCACGTTGTAAGGACCGCCCGCCGCGGTCCACGTTTCATCCACGAGGAGCGTGCCGCCTTCGATCGAAGTCGAACCATCGTCGTACACGATCTGCACCGTCGCGCTGGCGATGGCGACGTTCGCCTCGTCCCACGCAGTGCAGACGACCGCGTTCAAGCCGGGCTTGAGCGTCACCGCGGCGCCCGCGCTCCAAGTGCCGGGGCTCGCGTAATTGCTCTGCGTTACCGTCACTCCATTCACGGTCACTTTCGCCGTGCGCGCGGCGTCCATCGTTCCCGACAACGCTGTGGTCGTCGCGCTCGTGGTCGTCAGGAATCCGTTTTGCAACGCGAGCGTACTCGTCGCGGTGAAGGTCTGCGGCAGCAGCGCGAGGATCGTCGTGCGGCGCGTGTCGAGGAACGTCTTGATGAACGTCTGCAAATTTTCCGGCACATCGGAAGTCGCGAGCCCGTGCGGCGCGGGAATCCAGTCGGTCGGCAAAAGATTGTCCACCGTCGCGTCGAAATTCGGCTTCGCAAAAACCGTGGTCAGCAGTTCGCGGAGCTGCGCTTTGTATTTTCGCGCGATGGTGTTGTCCTGAAAAAATTTCGTGAACACCGGGATCGTCGTCCCGCCGAAATTGTCGATGACCTGGTAAATGCCAGCCGTCGCCGAGGTCGAGGTGTCGCCGATGGTGAAGATGGTGTCGAAGTCGTGGCCGATGAGTTTGAAGCGCGGATCGAGCACGCCGCGGTACATCGAGTAGTCGTCGTCCGTTCCATTGCTGATGTTGGTCTCGCGGTGATTGATGATCGTGCAGAGCGCAAACCAGCGCGCGAATTCATCCACATCGACGATCTGCGAAATGGCCGGGTAGTAGCCAGTGCCCGCCGCGACATCGGTGAACGCGCGGAGCAGCGCGTGCAGATCGGTCCAGTCGTTGATCGTCGCGTTCGTCTGCTTGCTCCAGCCGTCGGCGAGATAGCTCGCGATGTCCGGCGTGCCGACCGCGCCGTGCGGCGCCCACTTCGTGTCGGGGCGGACTTTGTGGTAGCCGTTGCCATCGGGATCGGCGGGGTATTGCTCGCTGGCAAAATTCGAGTCGAGCGGCTTGAGGTCGATGTAGTG
>JAYVRQ010000301.1:0-5743 GCA_043776145.1 Chthoniobacteraceae bacterium | reverse complement strand
CCGCGCCGGAGCCGGAGCAGCCGTACGATCCCTTCGCGGAACTCGAAAAGCAGCTCAAGCCGATCGACGCGACGGCGACGCCCGCGATCAAGGCGCGGCTGATGTTTGCGCAGGCGGAACTGGCGACGATTAAGAAACAGGATGCGATGCGGGAAAAAATCCTGCGCGAGATGGCGGATCGCTTCAAACCCACCGACCTGAGCCCGGTGCTCCTCGCGCTCATCGGCGATTTTCTTTTGGAACACGGCGAGCCGGATCGCGCGACGAAACTGTACGACTTGATGCGCGAGAATTATCCGAAGAGCGATCATCTCGATGTTGCCTACGTCGGCCTCGGCGAGATCGCTTTCGCGAAAAAGGATTACGACAAGGCGCTCAAACTTTTCACCGACGCGCTTGATGGCGTGACCGCGTCGATGAAGATGAAGGAGGCGACAATCGGCAAGGCGAAGACGCTGCTGGAACTCGGGAAGTTCGCGGACGCGAAGAAACTTTTCGAGCAGGTCGCGTCGATCAAGGAATGGCGCGGCGACGCGACGGCGCTCGCGGTGTTCTCGCTCGGCGAGATCGAGGCGCGGCAGAATAAATATCCCGAGGCGATTGCGTTTTACCGGCGCGTGTTTGTCGCCTATCAAAAATACATTCCCTGGGTCGCGAAGTCGTATCTCAGGGCCGCCGACACCTTTGAAAAAATGGGCAAACGACAAGACGCCATCGAAAACCTCCGGGATATGCTCCGCAACGAGAAGCTGCGCGCATTGCCCGAAACGCAGCAGGCGCGCAAGCGTCTGGAAGAATGGGGAGTGGCGCAGGGATGAAAACCACGCGCATTTTCCCGCTGCTGCTCTGCGCCGCGCTCGCGGCGCACGCGGACACGAACATCGTCAAAAAGGACGGCACCACGCAGGTCGCAAAAGGTCTGCGGCGCGACAAGGATAACATCATCGCGACGATCGAACTGCCGCCCGCAAAACCCGGCGATGCCATCCAGACGGGCGACGTGGGCATCCCGCTCGCGCAGATTCAGAAGATCGAATTCGGCGAACCGGCGGCGTTGAAGACCGCGCCGGAGTTGCTGGTTCAGGGCAAGGCGGACGAGGCGCTCGCGCAGATCGACCAGGCGCTGAAATTTTACGAGAGCTTCCGCGATGCGCCGGGAAGCTGGTGGGCCGATCTCACGCTTTTGAAGATGAACGCGCTCATGGGAATCGGGCGTGAAAAGGAAGCCAATACGCTCGCGGAGAGCATGAAGGGGCTGGCGACCGATCCCGAATCGCAGCGCGCCGCCAGGGTGTTGCTCGCGGTCGCGGCGATCCGCCGGGGCGACACGAAGGCGGCGGGCGATGTGTTCGATGCCGTGCTCAAGGAATCGGCGAAACCCGGCGTGCTGGCGTCCGCCGCGATTTACAAAGGGCAGAATTGTCTCGCGTTGAAGGATTGGGAAAACGCGCTGCTGAGCTTCTATCAAGTGCCCGTGCTTTATCCCGACCAAAGGGAACTCGCGCCCGCATCCATGCTCGGCGTGGGTCGCGCGCATTTTGGCCTCGAGGATTTCGCGTTGGCGAAAACTACCTTGAAGGAACTGATGAAGACTTACAAAGGGACGCCCGAAGCCGTGGCCGCGAAGGCGGAGATGGAGGCGATTGCCAAACGCGAGAAGGCTTTGTTCGATCCGGCTGCGCCGAAAACTCCGCCCGATGCTGCGGCTCCCGTCGCCCCAAAATAATCCACTTTCCCCAAACTCCGACTCCATGAAGCTGAAACACATTTACCTTTTCTCCATCCTCATCGCCGGGCTGCTGGCCTTCGTCGGCGGTCTGCAAGCGCAGGAAGCCGCGCCCGCCGCCGCTGCGGCTGCCGACAAGGCGCTCGTCCACAACAAGACGCTGATGGAGCAGATCAAGGAAGGCGGCTGGGTGATGATTCCGATCTTCGCGCTCTCCGTGGCGACGCTCTACCTCATCGTCGATGGCGCGCTGCGCACCGGCGCGAAGAAGGCGCTCCCCGCCGGGCACGTCGAAGCGGTGCGGAGTTTTTTCCGGCAGGGCGATTACGTCGGTGCCTACAATTTCTGCAAGACGAACCCTTCGCCGTTCACCAACGTCTGTCGCGTTGCCGTCAGTCTTTTGGGTGAGGGAAAAGTCGCGGTCGAGGATGGCATCGTCGGCGAGATGTCGAAGGAGAATTCCCACATGCAGACTTACATCAGCTACCTGTCCGTCATCGGTGTGTGTGCGCCGATGGTCGGCCTGCTCGGCACCGTCACGGGAATGATCGGCGCGTTCGCCGTGCTCGGCAGCAGCGGCATCGGCGACCCGTCCGCGCTTTCCGGCAAGATCGGCGAAGTTCTTACCGCCACGGCTTCCGGCCTGTTCATCGCGATCCCGGCGTTCGGCGCGTATTACTTCCTGCGCAATCGCGCGGCGAAGGCGCTGCACGACATTCAGGACACGATGGCCGGGCTGCTTCGCAAGATGCCTTACGATCAAATCGCGGGCGCGCACATCGGCGACGATGAACTTTACGCGGCGGTGCCAAACTGGGTTGCCGCTCCCGCCAATGGTTGAACATCCGGCCATGAACAGGAGAACCAGCTAACATGGGCGGCGGCGGTGGCGGGGATGGCGAGCCGGAGTTTCAGATCGCGCCGATGATCGACGTGCTGCTGGTGCTGCTCATTTTTTTTATGAGCATCACCACCGCGCAGGTCTTGAAGGTGGACAAAAGCATCACGCTTCCGCTCGCGCCTGATGCGATCAAGAAAGACACGCAGCGCGCCGAAGTGATCGTGAATGTGCGGTGGGATGCGGCGAAAAAGAAGGGTTCGTATGTGGTGGACGACAAAACATTTCTCGAAACCGGGGAACTCACCAAAGCCATCGCGGCGGCGAAGAAAGTCGGCGAAGCCCGCATCACGAAATCCGCGAACCCAACCTTCCGCGCCGTCATCCGCGGCGACCGCGAGGCCACGGCCACTTACATTTCCCGCGCCATGAATTCCGCCGCCGAAGCGGGCATCAGCGACATTTCGTTTTCGGCGGTGAACAAGGACTGACATGGCGCGGCGCTTCGATCCATCCGGCGATGCGGTGCATTTGGGTTTCCAAATCGCGCCGATGATCGACGTGGTTTTTGTCATTATGCTTTTCTTCATGGTCATGGCCGGATCGGTGAAGGTGGAGAAGGAATTGAACTCGCAACTTCCCGGAAACGCCGAGACCTCGGGCGCGACCGACTTCGTGGATGAGCAGATCATCAACATCGCCGAGAATGGCGAAGTGCAGCTCAACGAGGAACCGATGGACAACGCGAAGAGCCGCGAACTCACACAACTCAAAGCCACGCTCACGCGCCTCAAGAAAGCCGGCGACGAAGCGAAAACGCCGACGCTCGTGACCGTCGTGAGCGAGCCGAATGCGAAATACAGTCGCACCGTGGAGGTGCTCGACGCGCTCGCCGTCGCGGGCGTCACCAATGTGACTTTCACCGTGAGCGACGAGGAGCCGTGAACATGGACACCGCGATTCCATCCAAGCCGGGGCTGATGCAGAAGCTGTCTTCCAGCAAGGTGCTGGTCATCAGCGTCGTCATTCATCTCATCTTCGCGGCGGGCGCGACCTACCTCATCGTCCAGCGCGTGCAGACGAAACGGAAGATGACTTTCCAAGGCGGCCCGCCTGCGGTGAATGCAAGCAAGCGCGCCCTCGAACACAAGATGTCGCTCGGAAAAAAGAAAGCCGTGATGAGCGCGCCCGCGCAGGCCAAGCGCATCATGTCGAGCGGTCTCGCGAAAGTCGCGCTGCCCGATCTGCCCTCGCTCCCGTCCGCGACCGATGCTGTGCCAAATCGGATGGGCGGAATCGGTGGCGTGGGAACCAGCTTCGGCGGCGGCGGTGGTGGTGGCGGGCTCGGTGGGGGCGGCGGCTCGGGCATCAATTTCTTCGGCCTGCGCTCGATGATCCAGAGCGTCGTCTTCGTCGTCGATAGCTCCAACAGCATGGTCGTCGGCGAGAAAAATGCGCGCACCTACGCCGTGCTCGAAAAGGAGGTCGAAAAGGTCGTCGGCTCGCTCGATCCGATGGCGAAGTTCGGACTCATCTGTTTTTCCGCCGACGCCTTGACTTACAAAAGCACGCTGACCGGCGCGAACGCCTTCGAGAAGCGGCGCGCGATCGAGTGGATGAAAAAGCAGAGCCCCGTCGAGACGCTCGATCCCAAGCTGAAGGACAAGGCGCTCGATGACGCGCGCCACCGCCACATGGGCACCCACGCCGACCTCGCCCTCGAGCGCGCCTTCGCGATGAAGCCGGACACGATCTTTTTCATCTCGGACGGCGAGCCCACCGGCAGTAGCGGGCGGGATGTGCTCGAGCAGGTGAAGGGTCTGCAAAAAACGCTGCCGCGCCCCGCGAAAATCCACGTCATCGCCTACGTGCCGGACGACGGGCAGGAATTCATGCGCGGACTCGCGAGCGCGAATGGTGGTGAATACCGCGTGGTGAATCTCAACGACACGACGAAGTAGGTCGCCCTGGACTGCGGCAGCAAGCAGCCGCAGTCCAGGGCGCTTCGCGCACCCGAACATTCGCGACGAATTGGATTGTTGCCCGCGCCGGTTTCCTTTTATGAAGTCGGTATCACGAACCGAATGGGCGCTGAGAAACTGAGCAACCTTAACCGCGCGAGCCGATGCGTTCTCGCCATCGGCATCGCTTCGCTGTTTGCGAACGTCAGCGCGCATTCCGCCGAGCCCGCGCGAAAACGCGCGAAGGATTCGCCTGCTCCCCGCCTTCCCGTGAAAGAAGCGCGCTCGCCGGTGAGCCGCATTTTTCTCGAGGACGAACCCGGCGAAACGACCGTGCAGGGTTCGCCGCCGAAAAGTCCCGCGCAGTTCAATCCCGATCCGGGCGGCACGGGCGGCGCGGTTCCCACGCCCGCGACGCCGGACTGGACGCCGCCGGAGCAGAATATTCTCTTCGGCCCGCAGCCGCTTCCGCCTCCGAAATATGGCGCGGCACCGCTGGCTGGTCGCGAACGTCTTCCCCGCCGTGGCGTGCTCAGCCAGACGCCGCCGCGGCACGCGTGGGAATATCCCGAGTATCCGCTGGGTCGCGAGGGGCTCGGCTTTCCGCAGGGCTTCGTCGGCGTTCCGAATCGCTGGTACCTGAACATCCCGCACTGGCAGCGTTACATGGATCCGTCGCACGAGACGCCATACATGTACGACACGCCGCGACTGTGGCATCCATACGAGCAGAGCACGTTGAAGGGCGACGTGCCGATCATCGGGGAGGATATTTTCATGACGCTGACGGGGAAAAATTTCACCCTCATCGAAAAAAAGAAACTGCCGACGCCGAGCGGCGTCAGCGCGGCGCAGCCGAATTCGTCGGAGTTTTTTGGAAGGAGCGAGCAGACGCTGATCTCGAACGACCTCTCGCTTTCCGTGGACATCTTCGAGGGCGAAACCGCATTCAAGCCCGTGACGTGGCTCATCCGGGTGCTCGGCGTGTATAACAACAACTGGATTCGCGTGCAGGAAAACAACGCCATCGACCCCGATCCGCGCGGCACGACTTTCAACGACAACCGCAGTTCCCCCGATAGCTCGAAGATTCAGTCCATCCCGACCGTCAGCACCGACTACAACCCGAAGTCCGGCGCGCCTGGCAACTTCACGAAGAATGTGAACCCCGGCGACGTGTTCAACTTTCTCCAACGCGATCTGAAAAGCGCGGGCGAC
>JAYVRQ010000300.1:0-5747 GCA_043776145.1 Chthoniobacteraceae bacterium | reverse complement strand
TCCAGCCCGGCCGGCTTTTCCGCCGTGCAGGCTGTCTTTTTAGAAGAGCCAGTCTGCTTTTGACCCATGCAGGCCGCCATTTTGGAAAAGCCAGTCTGCTCTGCTCCGCGCAGGTTGTGTCTGGCTGGAAGCGGGTCTGCCGGGCTGGCGGGCAGGTGGTCTTTTCGGCAAAGCAGGTCGGCCGGCCCGCAGAGCGGATGCGGTCTTGCGGAAACCGGGTCTGCCCGGCTGAAGAGCGGATGGTCTTTTTCCAAAAGCGGGTCTGCCGGCGCGGAAAGCAAGCCGTCTGTTTTGCAAAGCGGGTCCGCTTTTTTTCCAGGCCGGTGGTTGCTTCGGGGTGAAAAGCTCAGTTTGAAAAAAGCGCGCGGACGTGGCACGCCGCTGGCTAAGTCACTTTCCAATCCGCTGTGAAGGTTAGCTTTTCTAACTGGATAATAAGGCGGGCAACCAAAAGGGGCCTTTTTCGGCCCAAGGAGAAAGTGAGTTATAGTTATATGAATAATGCCACCAATGGATTCTATCCACGAGTCGCACTGAGTTTCGCGAGGAAGATCGACACCGATCTCATCGCGTTCACCCGCAAGGTCATCGCCCTGATGACGAACAATCCGCAGTATCCCACGCCCAAGCCGGATCTCCCGGCGCTCACCGCCTCGGTGAATGCCTTTGAGACGGCGGTGCAGGAGGCGCTCGATGGCGGGAAGATCGCCATCGCCACGCGCAATGCCGCGCGCGTGGAACTGCTGGCGCTGCTGCGGACACTGGCCGCCTATGTGCAGGCCAACTGCGAGGCCGACCTGGTCGCGCTGATCGGCTCGGGCTTTGACGCGGTGCGCGCGCCTTCGCCCGTGGGCACGCTGCCGCCGCCCGCCAATCCGCGCCTGAGCCTCACCGGCAAAAGCGGGGAGCTGATGTTCCGCTCTGACCGCGTGACCAACGCGGCGAACTACTCCGTGCAGACCGCGCCCAGCGCCACCGGACCCTGGACGGACGAGGCGCTCTCGACCGCGACGCGCGTGCTGATCGGCGGTCTCGCGCCGGGGGAAACACTGTGGGCGCGCATCTGCGCAAACGGCTCCGCCGGAGCCAGCGAGTGGAGCGCGCCGACCACGGCGATGGCCGTGTAGGTCCGCCACGCGGACAAAGAGAAAGCGCGCCGGATAAAGTCCGGCGCGCTTTTTTTTTGGAACAAGGAGCGGCGCGTTTCCCCTTCGACAAGCTCAGGGCCTCACGGAGCCTGAGCCTGCCGAATGGCTTGAGCTTGTCGAAACGGCAACCGCCGAGTCACCGTCGCGCAAAGCGCCAAATTTTCTCTGGAGCGCGATTTCGCGGATAAGGTTTATTCGCTTTACGACAACTTGAGATATTTCCTCCCCGCCCACTCGAGGCTGAGACAGGCGATGAAGAGGTAGAATAGGTCCCAGCGATTCCACAAGGTTTTCTTGCTGATAATTTCCGAGGTTTCCGGCTCCAAATTCAGCCGCCCGAACGCCGCCTCCAGTCCGGTCGGCGGCACGATCATCCCGCCGCTGGCCTCCGCGATTTCGCGCAGTAGCGGCATGTTGCAAAGCGGGTTGCGCAGTTCCAGCATCGCGTTCGGGTCGATGGTGATCGTAGTCTCGATGGGTCGCACATAATTTTCCGACGCGAGCAGTTCGCTCAAGCGGTCGCCGAGCAGGTTCAGCCGGACCACGCCGGTGGGAGCGTCGGGCAGCAGCGCGTGGTAGCTACCGGGCCGACTGGCATCCTCTCGCAGCGCGACGTTGTGAACGAGATTTTCGCCGTGCCACGCCTCCACTTGCAACATCGCCCCGCTGACAACCTTCCCATCGAGCTGCCGCAATTGCGCCGAGACCTGCACTGGCTCCCCGACTTCATAGCGCAACTTGTCCGTGCTCAGCCGCACGGTCTGCGAGCCTTCGGCCAAATCGCGCGCGACGATCCAGCGGAGAAGTTGCCCCCAAAAACGGTGATGAAAAGCATCCCCCTGCCGGTAACGCAGTTGATAAGTCAGCGGCGCGGAAAGATAGACCACGCGCCCCGCACCGACATAGTGCCACGCGAGAAAACTCCGGCTCGAAGCGTCGCCGGGATCGAACCGCGTCTTACTCTTGCCCGCCCAGATTAGCGAATGGGTCGTCGGCTTCGGCTTCGAGAACTCGGACAGCGAATAGATCGGCATCCGCTCACTCATCTCATGCCAGACGCGCTCACTGGCCGCGGGGTTTTCCGCAATCTGGATCGCGAGATTGTCCGAGGCTTCATCCGCGACGTGCAGGTAAAACGGTTCATTGTCCGAAAGGCGGCGGTCGCCGGGCTGGACGGGGAGCAATGTCCCCAGCGGCGTATCGGCATAAGCCGCCGGCATCGCATCCCTGCCCGCGACAAAGACCACGTTGCCACCCGTCTCCGTGACATAGTCATGGAGCAGCTTCTGATACTCGGGCTTGAGTTGGGAAGGCAGCACGTCGCCTAAAATGACGACGCGATACTTAGACCATTCTTCCAGCGTGGTCGGAAAATTGGAGCGGACACCATCGCCGCCAGATCTTTGCGGCTCGAAGAGCAGTTGGTCGAACGTCACCCGCTCATCGCGCTTGAAAAGATTGAGCAGGTAGCGCGTTTCCCATCTTGGGAAGTTATCGGCCACCAACACCCGCATCTTTTCCTCCATTACTTGAATGTCCACCGTCGCGGTATTGTTTTCCTCCGTGCGTTCGTCACTCACGGGCGCGATGCGCACGACGAGGGTATGCTTGCCGAGAGTCGCCGCCTTCCATCGCATCTGGATGCGCGTGTCGAAGACTTCGCCCGCCACGTTCAACGTCTGCTGGTCCATCACCGCGTCCTTTTCCAGCAACCGCACTTGCAGCGTTTCTTTCTCGCAGCCATACGCCGTCACCACTGACTCGATGACTATCGTATCGTTTTGCAAGACAACCTTCGGTGCATGGGTGTGATGAAGGATCACGTCCCGCTCGATCTTCGTGTTCCCGATCGGCACGATATGCAGCGTCGTGTCCGTAAGCGATGCCGCGATCTCCCGTGGATCGCGGCCCGCGTTTTGCCCGCCATCCGTGATGAGGATTGCCGCCGCGAGTGGCTCCCCGGTGTTGGCCAGGGCAATTTGTTGCATGGCTGCGCCGAGTTGGGTGGAAGTGGAAAGCGGTTTCTTCTCCGGCCCCGCATCCTTCAACTCTTCGCTGCCCCGCCCCGCGACCGGCACCACTTTCTCGCCGAATTCATAACGATGTATGGTTGCCTTCGTCGCGAGTTCCTTGAGCCATCCATCTTCCGCGGAAGCGAGATAACTTTCCACCTTGTCCAGTCGCGAACGCTTCGATTCATCGGCGGTTTGTTGGGAGGAAAATTTGGCGGCCGGAGCCTCGGCAGACTTGATGACTTGATCGACCAGCCGTTGAATTACGGCGACGGAAACCGACAACTGTTCCAACTGCTGCGGCAACCAGTTCCCGCGTTCCAGCGCACTCAATGACTTGCCGCTTCGGAAGGCCCCCAACTTTCCCTGCAAGGTGGGAAGGCATCCGGTTTCGACCGTCTTCACGGCGTCTAAGATAGCCGGCCTCAACTCCGCCGAGTTACCCGGTAAAAACTGGCTGCTGTTCTTCACTAACTCGATCCCGCTGGCGATCCCTTCCACACACTGCGAAAGGAGTGCGCGCGCGTCGGTGGCGTCCTTTGTTGCGTCGGATAGTTTTCCGAAGTGCTCCAGTTGACGCTGCGCTGCCATGATCGTTGCGACGGCGCCATCGACTTGCCGGAGTCGCAACGCATTCGGGTCGCCGCCGTGCGATGCGGCCCATCGGCTGACATTCCCGGACCCATCGGGAACATCGACCAGACCCATGCTTGCCGAGGTATCCACGAGCACGGCAATCGACTTTCGTTTGAACTTTCGCAGCGTCGTTACCAGCGTCGGCCCGGCGAGCATCCAGAGCAGGATGAGGATGGCGACGGTGCGCAGGAGAAGGAGCAGCCAGACGAGCTTCGGTTTATCGGCGAAGCGCGTGTCGCGTCGGGCCATCCATAGAGAGATGGCCAGCAACAGGACGCCGAAGACTACGATCATCCCGATTGGGAAAAACGCTTCGAGGGCGAACTTTGATTCGCTGGTAACTTCGGGGACCATGATTTACGCGGCCATGCTAGCCGGGGTGAGGCGGAGGTTGCGCCGATGGGTGGTCCAGCCTGCCAGTAACATTTCACCCAGGAGCGCGAAGGCGAGCAATCCCAGCAGCCATCCTTCGAGCGGATGTTTGGGAATCTCGATGTTTCCGCTGACGGCGAGGGCGTCGGAAGCTGCGCCGATCAGGAAGCCTTCCGTCGCGCCGAGTTGCTTCATGTCCTGTTCCGATAGTGCCTTGAGGTCCGACTCTTCTGCATTGCGCTGGACCAGAAACCTAGTGGTCAAGGCATCGCCCTCTTTCGGTTTCACTCGCAACACATATTCGCCGGGCAGCCGCGTCGATGGGTGGCGGAATTGTGCGTTGGCAGATGATAGCTCGACGGTGCGGCTGTCGGGTAGCGTAAGTTCGGCGGTAGTATTCGCATTCGCGGACTCGATGATCGCTTCACCCACGGCGAGGTTGTGTTTTGGGAGGGCAGGTTCCGCGAGATACCAGAGCCATTCGTGCATCATCGCAACGTAGGCCTGGCAGAGCGGCAGGGTGCTCCATGAAATTCCGAGCGGGATGCTTTGCACCAAGACACGCCCGCGCTCCATCTTGCGCTCCACCACGACGGGATCGTCGTGCTGCACTTCCAGTAACACGGAAACATCCCTTCCACTTAGGACATCGAATTGGTAGCGGCGGTAGATGCGGGCGCGGTCGAGGTCGAGGCGTTGGAAGTCGGACAATAACGCGGTCGCCGGATGGCTTTCGGACGCGGCGCGCACCGAGAAAAACTTGTCGCGGTTGTTGGGGTCGCCGGTGGGTGCGAGCACTTTGAAGGGAGCGAGGCCGAGACCGCCGCGGTAGAGCTGGTCGTTGAAAAACTTTTCGTTCGCATGGTTTCCCAAAGCCAGCCACACCCCGCCGCCGGAGCGAACATAGGTCTCCAGCTTGTCGATGACCGTGGGTTCGAGGCTGCGGGGATCGGCGAGGATGATGCAGCGGAAACGATTGAGGTCGGTTGCGGGCAGCGCGGCGGGGGCGATCACGGTGGGCTCGAAAACAGAATGCCATCCCACGTTACCCGTATTGGCTTTGCTCGCACCCAGCGCGGCGAGCACAAATGTCGAATCGCCTTCCAGCGCGCTCGCGGTGTTTGTGTCTTCGACGACGAGGACGGGCAGGCGATCATAGACTTGCACCAGCACCTTCGCCTCGTTATCGGCGGGGAGCGTGTCTTTGGCTTCCAGTTTGCAGGAGACTTCCGCAAGTCCCGCTTTGGAAAACGCATGGGCGAGGCTGACACTGGTGCTGGCTCCCGCCGCGAGTTCGGGGATGTTGGCGATGCCGAGGGATTGCTCACCCGCGCGCCAGTTGAGCAGGCTGGCGGTGCTGGGAGTGCGGCCCCGGTTTTGAATGTGCGCGGTGAAATTCAACTCCTGATTGATCGCCGCGAAAGGTCGCGCCACTTCAATGCGATTGACGGACAGGTTGCCGACATCCCCTTCCCCATCCGTTAGAAATTGCACATTCACACTCGAAGGGATCTCCGCCTTTTTCAGCCGCGTCTCCATCGCCGTCCAAAGCGGGCGCTCATCCATCCGCCAGCCGAAT
>JAYVRQ010000299.1:0-5751 GCA_043776145.1 Chthoniobacteraceae bacterium | reverse complement strand
CCTCCCAAAACGCCCCCGCGCGCCTAAAACCCCGCCGCCCAACAAAGCGGGGCGAACACCCTCGCCCCCACCGCGCCACCCCATCCCCGAAATCCGCCGCGCGAAGCGTTCCGCCCGCCCGGTTTTCCCTTGCCATGAAAACCCCCTCCTGCTCCACTCCCTCCCATGTCTTTGTGGGCTAATACTATGTTAGGCGACTTTCCAGGCTCATGCCACTAAGCAGCATTGTTGTCGTTGTCATTCGCCTGTTCGCCCTGAACTGGCTTTTTTGCGCTCTTCCGTTGTTGGCTTCAGCCGCAATTACACCGCTACCCCATGAGCGTCGTCTGCTTGCTGTTCTGGGGCCGTATGTCCCCGCCGTGCTCTTACTCATCTTCGCGGCTGGACTCTGGATTCTGACGCCCGTCATCGCCCGGTTTGTCAGCCGCGGCGTAGATACGAGCGTGAGCGTCGGCGGTCTCTCTCGCGCCGATCTCTACAACTTCGCCTTCGTGTTCCTCGGACTTTATTTCATCCTGTCCTCGTTCGCGGACGTCATTAACTGGATCCACTATTTCGCCACAGTTTCTCACAATGACCCTGCACGCGATCCGCATGTTGAGAACCTTTATCAGCTTACTCGTCCATGTCTAACGCTCGTTGCCGGACTGGTTTCGCTGATCGGCTCGCCGCGCTGGACGAAGAAGCTCGCAAGCCATGACCAACGAACCCAAGTGGCCTAACACGTATGAAAGGAGTCAAGTGAGCGTGTGAGATTTCACTCGTTCCCAAGCTCCAGCCTGGGAACGCGATGGTCTGCGGAAGCTCTGCTTCGACGCGCTTCGCGTGAGGCCGTGCGCAGTCTGCGCGCGCGATTCTTTTCCATCGCAACGAGAGAAGTTCGGGTTTGAAGAAACAGGGCGTGCTCTGGTAACGATGGGTCATGCCTGTCATTACTCCTCGCAAAACGCTTCCCTCCTATGATGTCATCGTCGTCGGCTCCGGCGCGGGAGGGGGGATGAGCGCCTACGTTTTAAGCAAAGCCGGGCTCAAGGTGCTGATGCTCGAAGCGGGGCGAAACTATGAGCCCGCGACCGAGACGGCGATGTTTCAGCGGAATGATGAGGCGCCGCTGCGCGGAGCAGCCACACCAGACAAGCATTTCGGGTTCTTCGATGCGACCGTGGATGGCGGCTGGACGGTGCCGGGCGAGCCTTACATGGTGCGGCGCGCGGGGAAGCCGGGCTGGGAAGAAGCGAAGGATTGGAAGGCGAAGGTGACGTCGCAGAATTTCATGTGGTGGCGTCCGCGGATGCTGGGCGGGCGGACGAATCATTGGGGGCGGATTGCGCTGCGGATGGGGCCTTACGATTTCAAGCCGAGGAGCCGCGACGGGCTGGGTCTGGACTGGCCTTTTGAATACAAGGACATTGAGCCGTGGTACGACCAGACGGAAGCGCTAATCGGGGTCTTCGGGTCGAACGCGGGGATGGAGAATACGCCCGATTCGCTGCACGACACGCTCCAGCCGCCGCCGAGGGCGCGCGGTTATGAGTTGCTGACGCAGAAGCATTGCCAGCCACTGGGTATTCCCGTGATCCCGTCGCACCTGGCCATCCTGACGAGGCCGCTGAATGGACGTGCGGCGTGTTTTTATGCGACGGACTGCGGGCGCGGCTGCTCCATCCGCGCGAACTTTCAAAGCACCACCGTCCTGCTCCCGCCCGCAATCGAGACGGGGAACCTGGACATCATCACCGAGGCAATGGTCCGCGAAGTAATGATGGGGAAGGATGGGAAGGCGAGGGGAGTGCTCTATATCGACAAGCGAACGGGCAAGGAAGAGCGGGCTACCGCGCGGGTAGTCGTGCTGGCGGCGTCTGGCTGCGAGAGCGCGCGGATCCTGCTCAATAGCAAGTCGGGGCTTTTCCCTAACGGTCTGGCGAATGGCTCCGGCAAGGTGGGGCGCTACCTGATGGATACCGTGGGTAGCAGCCTGAGCGGCCACATTCCCGCGATGGAAAACTGTCCGCCGCACAATGAGGACGGTGCGAGCGGGATGCACATGTATATGCCTTGGTGGAAGTATCGGGAGCAGTTAGCCGGGAAGTTAGATTTCGCGCGCGGCTACCATATCGAATTCGGGGGCGGACGCGACATGCCGGGCATGGGTATCTTCAATCCCAACGAGACATCCTATGGCAAGGCCTACAAGGACGAGGCGCGGCGCTACTACGGTGCCACGCTGGATTTCGCCGGCCGCGGCGAGATGATTCCAAACGATGACAGCTATTGCGAGATCGACCCCGACAAGAAGGATCGATGGGGCATCCCGGTGCTGCGGTTTTACTGGAAGTGGAGCGACCATGAGAAGAAGCAGGCGGTGCATATGCAGCGCACGTTCAAGGACATCATCGAAGCGATGGGTGGCAAAGTGCTCGGACAGCCGAAGCTGGACCCTGAGACTGCCATCATGGCCGGCGGGACCATCATCCACGAAGTCGGCACCACCTGCGTGGGTAGCGATCCCAAAGCCTCGGTGCTGAACCAATGGAGCCAGGCTTGGGAAGTCCCCAACCTCTTCGTCACCGACGGCGGTCCCTTCGCTTCAAACGCCGACAAAAACCCCACGCTAAGCATCATGGCGCTCGCGATGCGCTCATGCAGCTATCTCGCGGAGGAAATGAAGAAAGGGAACGTGGGATAGGATGTGACGTTTCGGGAATTCCATCCAGGCACCAAAGATTACGAGCAGGCTCTTCTACTTCGTAAAGCGGTATTGAGGGTTCCCTTGAGACTGACGCTGACGCCCGGCGACCTGGCCGACGAAGCGCACTGCCTCCATCTCGGCGGATTTGATGGGGAGCGACTGGTCGCCGTCCTGCTGCTGCAACCACTGGATGAACAGACCGTGAAAATGCGCCAGGTAGCGGTGCATCCTGAATTCCAAAAGCTCGGCATGGGATCACAACTCATGGCCTACGCAGAAAGATTCGCCAAAGAGCGGGGATTCACGCAGATGGTGGCCCATGCGAGAGGGACAGTCTTGGAATTCTACCAAAAGGCGGGATACACGGCGGTTGGCGGGGAATTCATCGAAACGACCATCCCGCATCGGCTCGTCACGAAAGAGCTTTGAAAATGAAGCTGGAATTGAATGATTTGGTGCTTGGATTTGAAATTGTTCTCGCCTATCCCGCGCGGATTGCGGATCGAATCATCTAAGCCGCCGCGACCTCGTGACCGGCAGTATCTTCCCGCTGAAAATTTTACCCATGACCATACCCTCAAATACCGACCGAAAGATCCGAAAAGTAGCCATTCTCTTTGCCGGGGGGCCGGCTCCCGCGGCGAACGCGGTGATTTCCACCTGCGCGGCTTCGTTCGTGCGCAATGGCATCGGCGTGCTGGGCATCAAGCACGGTTACTCCAGCCTGTCCGAGTATTCCCCGGAGCGGCCTCTGGTGCTGGGCCGCGACTATATCGAGATCGATCTCAACGTGCTTCGGCGGACGCGAAACTCGCAGGGCATCCTGATCGGCACCGCGCGCACGAATCCGGGCAAGAACATTTCCAGTCCGGCCCACCTGGACGATGCCGAACGCTCCGCGCCACTGCGGCGTGTGTACGATGGGTTGTGTTCGCTGGGTGTGGACGCGCTGATCTCGATCGGCGGCGATGACACGCTGAAGACCGCCAACAAGTTCCAGTTGTTTCAAGACAAGCTGCCGGCGGATGCCCATCGGATTCCCGTCGTCCATCTGCCCAAGACGATCGACAATGACTATAGTGGCATCGACTTTACTTTCGGCTATTTCACAGCCGTGGAAACACTCGGTGTCGAAGTCCGCAATCTTCTCTACGACGCCGAGGCGAACCGGGCTTATTTTCTCGCGGAGACGATGGGACGGAGCGCCGGCTGGCTGGCCTATGGCGCGGCCATCGCGGGTGAGGCGAGCCTGGTCTTGAGCGTCGAGGATATCATCGGGGACTTGCGTGGCGAAGAGACCTACAAAGACTCCAAGGGGGAAACAAAAACCAAACCCATTATGAACATGGAGCGGGTGGTTTCGCGGATCGTGGATATGATGCTGTCGCGGGAGCAGGAAAACAAAGAGTTCGGGGTCATCATTATGGCCGAGGGTCTCGCCGAGTTTTTGCCGGCGACATATCTGCAAGGCGTGAAACGCGACGAGCACAACCACATTGCCATTTCGCAGGTCAATCTAGGCCAGCGGTTCGCGCAACTGGTCATGGATGCCTACAAGACCCGCACCGGCGGGGCGCGGAAGGTGACTGGTTTGCAATTGGGTTACGAGTCCCGCTGCGCCAAGCCGCAAGCCTTCGATGTGATGCTGGGAAGCCAGCTCGGAGTGGGTGCATTTCGAGCCCTGGTGGAAAAGGGTTACAGCGGCGTCATGGTCTCCATCTCCGGCCAACTGGATTTGCGTTACGTGCCCTTCTCCGAACTGATCGACCCGGTGACGCTGGTAACCGTCGTCCGCTTCATTGATACAAACAGTGACTTTCACAAGCTGGCGCGCTTTTTGGAAACCTATTCGACGGGAGAGTTGGGGCCCATTTAGTAACGGACAGTATTTTGGAATAGCCGCGCGAAATTCACCGCCACAGTTTCAGCCAGTGCCTCGACTTTGATGCCCCGGACTGCGGCGAGTCCGGCGTAGGTGATCGCGATGTTGGCGGGATGATTGAGCGGCTTGCCCGCCGCGTCGAAGAGGGGATGCGCGTTCCGTTCGTCGGGCGGGCGCAGGTCTGGCGCGTCTGTCTCGACCAGCAGACGACTGCCAGGGATGGCGGCGAAGACTGCGCGTTGCGCGGCTTTTCGCTCATGTAAAAAGTACGGGGAGAAGGAAAAGTAAGCGCCGCGTTCGACGAAGCCGCGCATCATTTCCAGTGAGCCGCCGTAAGCGTGCAGCAGGAAGCCGCGGGCGGGCATCGGATGCGCGCGGATGACATCCCACAATGCGCCCCACGCCTGGATGCAGTGGATGGTTGCGGGCAGATTGCGCTCCGCGGCGAGTGCGAGTTGCGCGGTGAAGACGCGCGTCTGATCCGCGAGGTCGTGGCCTTCGATCCAGCAATCGAGCCCGATCTCGCCCACGCCTGCATGGGGATGCGCGTCGAGTTGGTGGCGCAGTGCATCAAGCCAGTGCGGCGTGCGTCCCGCCACCTGCCAGGGATGCAGGCCGAAGGACGGCAGCACCCACGAATGTTCCGCAGCGAGCGAGGCCACTGCGGGCCAGTCGTCTTCGCTCGTTCCGTTCACGACGGCGCATTGCAAATCGAGCGTCGGCAAAATCTCGCGGAGATGCGGTGCGAGGCGCGCGTCGTGGAGATGATTGTGCGCGTCGATGAGCTTCATGTGGAATGGGCGACGGCGAATTCGCGGATCGTTTGCCGCAGGCTGGCGAGGCCGTTCAGCCGCGTGGGCGAAAGCTGCCGCGCGAGGCCGAGCGCCTCGAACAACTCCGGCTCGACCGCCGCGATTTCGTCCGTCGTCCCGCCGTCGTACATCTCGCAAAGCAAGGCGGCCAGCCCCTGCACGAGCGGCGAGTCCGCCGACATGCGAAAATGGCAGCGTGCATTTTCCACCGCCCCGACGAGCCAGACCCGCGACACGCAGCCCTGCACCCGATGCGCGTCCGTCTTGTCGTCATCGGCGGGCGCGGGCCATTTCCGACCGCGCGAGACGATCGCGGCGAGACGCTCCTGCGCGTCCTCGATGATCGAATACCGGGCAATGAGCGCGGC
>JAYVRQ010000298.1:0-5757 GCA_043776145.1 Chthoniobacteraceae bacterium | reverse complement strand
CTAAACAACCGACCGAGAAAAAGACATGCATACAAAACACCGAATGAGTGCTTCCATACTAACTAACCCATGTTGCACTTCAAAGTTGATACCAAAGTTGTGAAACGCTGGCGAAAGGAAGTCGATCCGCGTGCTGGGTGATCCGCGAGGGGCTGGTGGCAATCATCGTCTCGCGAATGTATGCGTAATTGCGCACGAGACTTTCCTTTTACCGCACTATCTCCCTGAAGAGCCTCATTGATCCATCACCGCAGATGGGCAATTCCACGGAGTCCGTCTATTGCTGCTGAGCATCGCGCGGCGGGGGTTGCCGTTACTGCATCGCCTCGCGGCACCATTTCAGCGCGAGCAGGGCGTAGCCGGTGCCGTAGGACTGGCCGTAGTCGTAAAGCGGATAGTCCCACCAGCAGCCGTCTTTTTCCTGCCGCGTGAGGATGATCCGGGCAAGGCTCGTGGCTAAGTCGCGTTGCTTGTCCTTCGGTAAGTTTCGAGCGGAGACGGTGAAGTAATAGATGCCGTAGTAATAGAAATAGCCCGCGATCAGGAAGGTGGATTCGTGAGGCACAGGCTTCTTGCGACCGTGATCGAGCCAGTGCTCGAACTCGATGAAGTTATCGGCCCAGGTAGTTAGCACTTGGTCCGTGATCTTAGGATCGCCGAAGGCGCGGAGTGTCGCGTTGCAGGCTTGCGAGCGGCCGAGCGAACCGTTGCGGCGGTTGATGGCAAACTGCGGAACCATGAGGTGCTCGTGGGAATACGCGTAGGTGAAATCGGGGAACTGCTGGCGGCGAATCGACGCGAGCGATGTCTCGACGACTTTTTCATCCAGCGTCACACCCATCGTTTCGCGCGCCTCGTGCATGGCGAGGAGCAGGCTGGCGGTGGTGAAGGAAGTCGTGATGCCGCTCGGCTTTTGCGTATGCACGTCCTCGAAAACATGGAGATAGCCCCAGCCGCCGTTGAGGTATTCGTAGCGGTTCGCGAGATCGACTTGCTGTTGCGCGAGGGCTTTCAGCGCGGACTGCCGCGCCGGGTCGGCGGCGGCGGATTGGTAAAGTCGCGAGATCGCGCGCAAGCCGTAAGCGTGGCCCCACACGTTGTAAGTGGTCGTCGCATCCGCGCGGCGCAGTTCGGGGAACTTTTTGAACGCCCACTTCTCCGCTTTTTCGATCGCGGCTTTTACTTCGGGCCGCGTGTCGTGCGAATCCACGAGTCCGGCAATTGCCAGTCCGCTCGTGCCGATAAGGTAGGCATCCTGCGCGCCGGGGAGCGGGGCGTAAATGTTGAGTTCCTTCGTGCGGCGCGCGCTTCCGAAGGAGCCGTCGGGGTTTTGTTTCCCGACTAAAAAGTCCACGCCCTTGGTGATTGCCGCATCCACCGCGGCGAGGGTCACGCGCTCTTTGGGAATGAGCACGCGGCTGTCCACGACTTCTTCACCGAGCGCGCCGCCGCCCGCAAAAAGCGACGCGAGAAGCAGCGCCTTCATGCGCCGGGAATGATGACCGACTGGCCATCCGTGAGGCCGGAGAGGATTTCCACTTTGTCGCCGGAGGTCATCCCGCGCTTCACCGGCACGCGCTTCGCCTTGCCTTCCGCCTCCTCGATTTCCACTTCCCATCCGCCGTCGTCGGTCGCGTTCAAGGCTTTCGCCGAAACGGTGAGCGCGGCGTCTTTGTGATACGCGATGATCTGCGCGGATGCGGTCATACCGGCGACCACTGGAATGTCCGCCGGGAACTGGCCGCTGAGCGTCACGCGGTAGCGATTGTCGATGCCCGGCGTCGTGGAGACGCTGGATATTTTCACCGGAAAAGAAAAGTCCGCGCGCCCCGTGAAACTCGCGAAACCCGCGAGGTCCGCTTTCAGCGCGCGCGCGGTTGTTTCATCGACAGTCGATTCCAGCAGCATCGTCGCCGTGCCCGGCACCACCACCGCGAACGGACGCCGCGTGCCCACAGGCACCAGCACCGCGGGCGCCTTCGACGGATCGCCCGGCAGCCAGCGTCCATCCTGCATCGTGCCGTAATAGAACCAGCCATCCGCCGGCGACTTGATGACGAACTGCCCGCGCTCCGCCTGCAACTTCGCCAGATTTTCCGCGCCCCGTTTCGCGTTCACCCGCGCGTCTTCCAGTGCGATGCGTTTCAACTCGAGACTGCGCGGGATGTTTTGCTCCTGCTCCTTGAACGCGATTGCACTGCTTGCCGCCTCGCGCTCCAGCGTCACCGCCTCGCGCGGCTGCGAAACTTCCATCTGCCGCTTGTGCGAAATCTTCGTCAGCTCCAGCCCGATCTCCGCCGCCTTCACGCTCTCTCTCTGCCGTTTCAGGATGATCTCCTCGGTGTTTTCCACGAGGTCATCGGCCTTGTACATTTTCTCGAGCTGCACCAGTTCCTCGCGCTCCCCATCCAGCCGAATTTCCGACTGCTTCAGCATCAGATTCGCGCGCGTGATGTCCGCCTCGCGCCGCACTTTTTTGAAATACTCCCACGCCTCCGCCGCTTCCTCCGCCTTGATCTTCGCCGCCTGCAACTGCATCGGCAGCACCTTCTCCGCCGAGATGAATTCCGCCTCCGCGTTCGCTTGCGACAGCTTCCCCGCCGCCGCCGCCGACTCCGCATCGCGGAGCTTTTTCAAAAAATCCTCGTCCTCGAAACGCACGAGCACCTGATCCTTCTTCACCGCGCTGCCATGCGGCACGATTTCGGCGATCGTGAAAACGCCCCACTGCTTTGCCTCCACGGTGATCGGCAGCGCCGCATCCGGCAGCACCGTCGCCAAGAGCGTCGGGCGGACGGTGAACGATTCACTTTTGACAGGAGCCTTCGCCGCAAGAGCGGCGGAGCAGGCGCAGAGGAGGGACAGGGCGATGTGTTTCATAGGTGAAAAATTTGGCGAATCAGAATCCCACCTGCGTTCCAATGAAAGGAAGATGTTCATCGGACGCGGCGGCATGTTTCCCGCTAAAATGCCGGGGGATGTCACGCCAGGGGACGCTGCCTCATCTGCTGTTTGTGACGCTCTGCGCCGCGGGGATCGCCGTGCTGCAATTCCGCGACACCGGCCCGGTGCCGCGCGTCGAGATGGCTTTTCAGGATGCGATGATGCGCGCGGGACGCCCCGCCGTGGCCGATCCCTCGCTCGTCTTTCTCGCGCGCGACACGGCTTCCGCAAGTCTCGAAACGGCGACCGATCTCGATCTTCTTCTCGATCTCCCTCGCGCCGATCCTGAAGCCCGACGCGCCCTCGAACTCATGGCACATGAGTGGCCGTGGTCGCGCGAAATTCACGCGCTCGTCCTCGATCGTCTCACCCGCGCCGGGGCGCGCGCGGTGGTCTTCGATTTCACTTTTCCCAAACCCACCGCGAACGACGACCTCTTCCGCGCGAGCCTCGACGCGCATCGCGATCGTGTCGTCGTCGCGGGGAATATCTCGGACAACGACAGGCTCACCTTCAACGGCCCCGCGCCGAGCCTCATTCCCGAATCGAGTCCCCACGATTCGCGCGTCGGCTTCGATAATTTCTGGCCCGATCCCGGCGACGGCGACGGTGTCATCCGTCGCGCGCGTTTTCGGTGGGCGATGGAACACGGCGCGTGGAGCAGCGATGAAGACCTCTCGCTCGCCGCGCGCGCGCTCGATCGCGCCGGGCTCGCGGGGCTGATTCCAGCGGGGAGCGAACTGCACCGCCTGCGTTTCGCCGGACCCGCCGGCACGTTTGCGCCGCGTTCCATCTTTGAAATTTTCGCGCCGGAGTACTGGCGGCGGAACTACGACGGCGGCGCATTTTTTCGCGATAAAATCGTGGTCATCGGCGCGCACGGCAACTGGCAGCAGGACGAACATCTCACGCCGGTGGGCCTGATGCCCGGTCCCGAATTGCATCTCAACGCCATCAACAGCCTGCTTCATCCCGACTTCGTGCGCGAGCTTCCGCCCGCGGCGAACGCCGCCGTCGTCATCGCGCTCGCGCTTGTCCCAGCCTTGATCCGGCGCTGGCTGCGCCGTCCGTATGCGCGCTTCCTCGCGCTGCTCCTCGGCAGTGCCGCGTGGCTCGGCGCGGTCTTCTGGCTCTACAACCGCGCGGGGATTTTTCTCCCGTCATTCGCCCCGCTCGCGGCTTTCAATCTCAACGGCATCAGCGGGCTCTTCCTCGACATCGTGCTCGAGCGCCGGGAAAAAACGCAACTGCGCCGCACGCTGGAGCGCTACGTGTCGCGCAACGTCGTGAAGGAACTCCTCGACGCGCCGGAGGAATTCACGCGCGCGGCCTGCGGCGAAATGCGGCCCGTCACCGTGCTCTTTTCCGACATCCGCAATTTCACCCGCATCGCCGCAAGCCTCGACTCGAAGGCGCTCGTGGCGCAGCTCAACGAATACTTCAGCGTGATGGTCGAGTGCGTCTTCGCGCACGGCGGCACGCTGGACAAATTCATCGGCGACGCCGTGATGGCCGTCTGGGGCAACGCCCACAGCGAAGGCCCCGTCGTCAATGCGCGCAATGCCGTGGCCTGCGCGCTCGCGATGCGCCGGGAACTCGCGCGGCTCAACGCGCTGTGGAGCGCCTCGAGTCAGCCGCGTTTGAAAATCGGCATCGGTCTGAATGCCGGCGAAGTGCTCGTCGGGAACATCGGCTCCGCGAGCCGGATGGAATTCACCGTGATTGGCGACGCCGTGAACATGGCGTGGCGCTTGCAGGAATACACCAAGCTCGCCGGGACCGACGTGGTGCTTGGCGATTCCGTCGTGGCCTTGCTCGGCAGCGAATTCCCCACCGAGCCGCTCGAATCCTGCCGCCTCGCCGATGGCATCGTCCTCGGCTGCGCGCGGCTCGCGGCGGCGAAATCTTCCGTTGTCCATTTGCAAAAGGCGGCGGTGTAATCCAAGGAGTCGGGGCATTCCCGTCCGTCCGGTCAGGAAGATCGGGGCGGGAACGGCCCGACTCCTTGGCAGCCCGGAGTAACAGAAAACCCGCGCAGCCGCGCCATGCCGTGCGATTGGTTCCCGACGCATCACTTCCCCGATGAAAGCAAAGTTTTTCTCATTGGCCCTTGGCCTCCTCGCACTGCTCGCGGCGCGCCCAGCGGGCGGGCAGGTGCCCGATCAGCTCAAGCATTCCTTCATCAATCCAAACACCAGCCCGCAAGGTGGGACGCGGCTTGGCTCCAGCGTCGCGATGGATGGCGACTACACGGTGGTCGGCGCGCCATTCGATTCATATCAGGAGGGTTTTCCAGGCGGTGGTGCGGTGAAAGTGTTCCGCACCTCCACCGGCGCGCTGCTTTTTACGATCCTCGGGCCGAACAAGAATTACGAGGGCCGCATCGGCGCGACCGTGGCCATTTCCGGGACGCGGATCGCGGTCGGAGCTCCGGACGCTTATTACGGTTCCGTTTTCGTGTATGATCTGAGCAGCAGCCGCCCCACCGTGCCGGTCGCGGTGCTGCCGAATCCCCTTCTGTCGGGCGAACATTACTTCGGTTCTTCGGTGGCAATTTCCGGCACCCGCGTCGCGGTGGGAGAAAATAACGACTATAGCTCCGACTCGGGAAGGGCGTGGGTCTTTGACCTCGCAAGTGCAAATCCGACGGTGCCGGTGCTTGCGTTGGCGAATCCAGTCCCGTCCGTTTCCGATTCCAACGCCACCGCCGTCGCCCTTTCCGGTGGAAAGCTCGTGGTGGGAGTTTCGCTCGACGGGGAAGATGAATCAGGTCCGAGCTGGGCCTACGTATATGATCTTGATGGGGCCGCGCCA
>JAYVRQ010000297.1:0-5758 GCA_043776145.1 Chthoniobacteraceae bacterium | reverse complement strand
GTTGCCGAGCAGCGCCTGCATCGCCGCATCGCTGGCCACGCCGGCCTCGGTGAGATTGAAAAGCTGCGTCCACGCATCGAACGAACCCTCGGCGACCTGAGTTTCCAGATTGTTCGTTTTGATCACATCGTAGTCCGCATCCACGCCGCCGAAATACGTCGCGGCGTAGCTCGGGTTCACGCGCTCCTCGGTGTTGTAGAGACCCCAGTACTGGCCGTTGATGAAGAGGTGGTAGAAATCGCCGCGCGTCGTCGGCTGGCCCATCGCCTGCATCAGATCGCGCGCGAAGGAATCCGAGACGAACGTCGCCTGGCTGCTTGCGAGATAGGCCCACGAAAAATCCTGCGACGTGCGCAGATCGACCAGGTCCTGCTTGTCCGCGCCCATCGTGCCGAAGATCGGGAAGTCGAGTTTCCCCGCGCCGTAGCGTTCGCGGAAAAACATGCGGAAGGAGTGTTTCGAGTTGTTGCTGTCGCGCGAAAAATTTCCGCGAATGCGCAGGCCGCCGTCTTCCTGAAAGCCCGGCGAGCCGCTTGGATTCAGGAGTTCCAGCGAAGCGGGGCGCTCCCAGGCGTCGCCGTTTTGCGCGGCGTTTGCGTAAATGCCAGTGTTCGTGTCGAAGAGATCCGGGAGCTTCATCACGATGCTGAGCGCGGGGATGGCCTGCATCGCGCCGAGCGCGCGCGTTTGATACGGAGCGCCGGGGCCGATCACGTCGGGGTCCATGCCGTAGTCCACGCGGTTCGGGCCCCACGAGGACGGCCAGCCGGGCGGCGTCGTGCCCGTCGGGGATTGCGTGAGCACGTCGGCGAGGAAGAGAAAGGTGCGCGTGGTGGCGTCGCTCGGCGCGTAGTTTGGCGCGAAGGCGGTGGCGCGGAGGACGGTGGTTGCGGTGATGTTCAGCGGCGCGGAGTAGAGCGTGCTCGCGGCGGTGGGCGGCGTGCCGTCGAGCGTGTAGCGCACGGTCGCGCCGGGTGTGGTGCTCGTGAGGGCGAGTGCGAACGGCGCGGAAAAATATCCCGCCGCGACACTCGGCACCGGCGCGGCGGCGATGCCGATGTATTCCGCGCCGCCATTCGCCGCACCCGGCGTGGGGATCGCGAAGAAGCGCGTGAGGCCCGCGCCATTCACGCCGTAGCTGAGCCCCGGCTGCTGCGCGGGCAGCGGATCGAACGCCGACACAAGCTGGCGCGGCACGTCGCCTTTGTAGAGCCGGAGCGCACCGCCGGTCAGCTTGAGTTTGAAATTCGCGTGCAGATTTCCGCTCGCGGGCGCGCGATTTTTTTCCGAAAGAAAGACGATGACGTAGCCGCCCGGCGCGAGCGTGCGCGCGGGGAAAATCCATTTGCCGGGCAACGCCGCATCGTCCGTGAGCGACCAGCCCGCGAGGTTCACGCTCGTCGCGCCTGTGTTCAGCAGTTCGACCCAATCCTCGAAACTCCCGTCCTCATCCGCGAGCCCGCCCGGCACATTCGCGGCGATGACTTCATTGATCCGCACCGGCTCCAGCGGCGCATTCGGATCGACCGTGTAGCTCCAGCTCCCGCCCGCAAACGCAACCGGCGGCACTTCGGTATCGACGATCCCGTGCCCCGCCGCGAACGCGACGCTCACCGCGCCATTCGGCTGCGCGGGGAAGGTGAAGCGAAACGTGTTATTCCCGAGCGGCGTCATCCCCGCCGCCGCCGCGCCCGCGATCAGCAAATCGCCCGCATCCACACCGACCACCGCCTCGCTAAACTGCACGTCGATTTGCGCCAGCGAACGCACCACCGCGCCCTGCGGCGGTGTGGTCGCCGAGACAATCGGCGTCGTCGGTCCCGCGTAAATCGGCGTGTCGCGATCGACCGCGATTTCCGCCGCCGACAAGGCGCGATTGTACACGCGCACTTCGTCGATGCGCCCCTGCCACCACTCCTGCCAAATCGAATTCCCGCCGATCCGCAGCGGACTGTTCGACTGATCGAACGGCCCCGTGCTCGCCAGCGTCGCGACCAGCGTCCCATTGCGATACACGCGAATGTTCGCCCCGTCGTAAGTCGTCGCCAGATGCGTCCAAGTATTCAACGGCAGCACCGCCCCGCCGCTAATCTCGCGATACCCGCCGCCATTGAATCCCCCGCCGCCCATCGCCATATCGCCCGGCGCGGAATACAAATAGTAAGCCGCGCCACCCGGCGTCTCTTTCATCACCACCGTCCGATACCCACCAAGCGTCGTCGGATAAACCCACGCCATCACCGTCGCGCCCGTGGTGAGATCGAGCGACGGATGATCCGGGATCGTCACCCACGAACTGCTCCCATTGAAAGTCAGCCCCGCGCCGTATTTCCCCGCCGCCGTCCACGTCGCATTCGATAACGTCCCGACATGATGCACCGCCGTAATGTCCGCAATCGTCGTGCCCGCATTTTCATTGCACGGAAAAGCCGCGACGAGTCCGACCTGTGCGTGCGCCGGGAGACTACAGACGAGGAGGAGCAGGCAGAGCAGGAATCGCATTGTGACAAGATTGCCGCATTCGCCGAACCGGCAACGTGGAGTTTCGCGGCGCGCCTTGGGAGGGATATGTCACGCCCCTCGCGGACAGGCTCGCTGCGGAGCCTCCACTTTACCGGTGACTCTTTGGGTCGCCTCCCACTTTGTCATCGCAAACATTTTGCACGCAGCTCGGAAATTTCGCCTGGCGAGATTGAGCAAAGTTGAACGCCGCCGTGCTTGCTTCTTCCGACTCCCGATTGTTTCATCAACTCCGCTGCCTCATGCCTCGAAAAAATTAACTTGGTCAAATCTCTGAATTGGACACCTCTAATGGAAGGAGCTTCGGCGAAACTCAGGACCGGCAATACGAGGAGGCTGCAAAGGGAATCAGGATTATCGGTCGGCAGCCGGATGCAAAAGAATTCAAAGCTGCACAAGAAGCTATCAATGGCGCTGAGTTTCTTGCCATTCTAGGCTTTGGGTACGATCAGACGAATGTGGCGAATTTGAAACTGAAGGAGCTTGCAGGAAACAAGCGGGTATTCTCGACGGGTTTCGGTATGGGCTACGGGATGCGGGGTTGGATCCGCTCTATGGGATTGGGTCATGTCTCCATCGGATCCTCTAACCACGATGTAAGCACGTTTCTACACCAGTCGGGATTTCTTCAATGGGCCAACACCCCGGAGGCTACCAGTGTTAGCATGCGATTGGCGATAACTTCCTATCTCGGTGACTTGTCTAATCGGCTGCCCGATTGACTCGCGAGGAAATGCCGAAGCCGAAATCCAAAGCGTTCGCCCGCATTCGCGCGGAGGTCATCCGGCTCGTCGGGCTGATCCCGCCGGGCAAATTCACGACCTATGGGAGCATTGCCGTTCACATGAATATGATGGCGCGTCACGTCGCTTTCGTGATGGGTAGCCTGACGGAGCAGGAGGCGGCGGAGCTGCCGTGGCATCGGGTGGTGAGCGCCGACGCGCGACTCAGTCCGAAGATGGATGCGGCTCTCTCGAAGGTGCAGCGCCGGCGATTGCGCGGCGAAGGAATGAAGATCAATGCCGCGGGATATATTCAGGAGCCGGACGATCACTTCCATGTCGTCGGCTGGCGGCGGAACATCCGCTGGAGCGAAGGGTGAAGAGGCGCAAACTGCGCCACTGCCAAAAAATCAGACCGCCCGGCGGCGCATCGTGCCGCCGAGCATCGCGAGTCCGCCGAGGAACAGGAGCGCCGAGCCGGGTTCGGGAACGAGCGTGAGGGACTGACCCTTGTCGTCGAGCACGGCGTTGATTTCGGTGATGTAGGCGGGCACGGCGCTGTCCACGAAGACTTCCCCTTCATCGGTTCCCGGAAAGTCGTCGGAGATCGCCCAATGAATCCCAATCAACGCCAGTTCCCCATTGGCGACGCCAAAGGTCGGCGCGCCGGAGTCGCCGCTTTGCAGGAAGGTTTCGTCACCGCCGACCGAGGGCGTGTCGCTGTTATCATAGTCCGCGGCGAAGACGAACCCAGTGGAAGGCCCGACGGTAATCGAGCCGGAATCATCATACACATTCAGCCCGACGCGACTGTTCACGCCGTAGTTGAAAGTAATCTGATTATAGTAGTCCCCCGCCATCGGCAGATCGAGCACGGGATAGCGCGCGATGCTGGCATCCACGGCGGAGGCAAACCAACCCAGCCAGAGATCGGTGCCGCCGACCTGCTGCCCACCCATCACCGTATAGGAATGGCTAGGGTCCGAGAAGCTGTTCGTCTCGAAGAAGGTGACGGTCGAACTGATGGCGGGATGGAGATGCTCCGCGGAAATAAAGTAGCAGTCGGAGATGAGCGTGGCCCAGGGGCCGCCCGCATTTCCGACGCCGGAGAAATCGTAGGGGTCGCCGATGAAAGCCTTGTCTGCGCCGGAATAGAAACGGTCGTGGCGGAGAGGCTGGTAACTGCGCACGATCATCGTGGCCGGAGCGGTGGCGGCGAAGGCGAGGAGCAGGGACAAGGAGGATGAAAGGATCTTTTTCATAAACTAGGAATGGGGGAAGCCAGGCGGATGCCGCGCGGCGCGGGAGAATGGCACAGGCACGGGGGTTGGCAACCGCTTCCTGCGGATTAAAGCGGCTGGGAAGCCTTTGCTGCACTTGTTTTCGGGGCGGCGGGTACGCCGCGGCTACTACGGCGTCAGCGTCTCGACTTTGATGCGGAAGAAATGATGCGCGGTGATGGTGACGGTCACGCCGACGGGGCCGGTGCCAGTTTCGCCGACGGTGGCTTCGGGGACGAGGGAGGTGAATGCCGCGCCGTTGGTGCTGCGGGCGATGGCTGTCCAGGAGCCGGTGGCGAGGTCGTCGCGGGCTTCGATGGTGATGGTCGCGTCGGTATGCGCGGGGTCGCGGGAGAGCGTGAGGATGAATGCGCCGGGCGTGGCGGTGATGGTGAACGGTGCGCCGCCGGCCTGCGTCGGCGAGGTGAGCAGCGCGTATTCGACGAGGTTCACCCAGCCGTCGTTTTCCATGTCGGCAAGGTTGGCGGCGTTGCCCGTTCCGGCGGTGGTGCCGAAGTTCGTTTGCCGCCAAGTGAGCAGCGGGCCGAGGACGGTCACGTTTGCGGTGGTTTCATCGAAGGTCGTGATCGCGCCGTCGCCGACGGTGAGCCGCAGCCGGTAGAGGCCGGAGGCGGAAAAGCTGACGCCGGTATCGACGGACGACGGGCTCGTGAACGTGGCCGTGCCGGGGCCGCCGACGGCGAACCACAGCGGCGTGAGCGCGGCGGGCGCGGGGCGTCCGTCGTCGGTCGCGGTCGCGTCGAGATTCCACGGGCCGCTGCCGCTGAGCACCGCGCCGGCATCGACGAATGGGCCGCGATTGGTCGGGAGGTAAAAATTCAGCGTGTCTAAAACGGCGGTCGATGGCGTGGCGGCGACGGCGCTCGTGATGGCGAGTCCGACGAGCGGCGACGCGCCCATCGACGTCACGGTTTGTGTCGTGCCGCGTTGCGTCCACGCGATGCCATCGGCGCTGTAGTAGCCTGCGAAGGTGTCGCCGACGCGGACGAGGCGCACCCACTGCGGCATCGTGTACGCCGTCGTGCCCACGCTGTCGTACGGATCGGCGGATGCCGTCAGACGCGCCTGGTAGCCGTGTGTTCCGTCGCCTTTGAAAAAGCTCATCGCATACGGCGCGGTGTTCGCGGTCGAGGCGCGCGCCATGAGGCCGATGCGGCATGAGGTGCTCGCGCCGGGATTCGTGCGGCTCGCGATGCGGACGGCGAAATCGAAATC
>JAYVRQ010000296.1:0-5765 GCA_043776145.1 Chthoniobacteraceae bacterium | reverse complement strand
CGTTCGCGAGGTAGTTCTTGTTCGCATTGCACGTCTCCCATGCTTCCTGGTAGTTCCCGGAGCCGATGAGTTGGCGCAGGCTGTCCACGAGCGGAGGCGGGGCGAGGTTCGGCTTCCGCAAGGAGATGGCGAGCTGGATGATGAAGGTGACCATGATCACCGAAGTCAGCAGCAAGCAGATCCAGACAAAGACGACCATCGGGCCGCCGTGCAGGATTTGTTTGAACACACTGTCCTCAGCCGCAGAGGCATTCGCCGCGGTGAGCAGGGCGATGGCGGGAGTGAGGATATACGGGAGTGAACTGCGGAGTTGGTTCTTGAGCATGGGTGGTTGAAAATGTCGGTTCGGCACGCGGGGGACTTGTTACTGAGTCGTAATGCCTTTCTTGCGGAGCGCGTCAATGCGCTTCTCCGCCTCACTCACTACGGCCCGCTCCTGATAGAAGATTGCGACTGTGCGGCAATAATATTCCATCGCCTCGGGAAGTTTTCCTTCTCCCTCGGCGACTCTTCCGAGGACGTAAAAGGCCTGTCCGAAGAGCTGGTTTTCTTCGCGGGTGACGTTCTTTTTCGTGAGTGCGTCTTTCACCAGCGGTTCCGCGATTCCTTTGGCGTCGGCAAATTTTCCGCGCTCGGCGGCGATGCGCGCTTTGCCCACGCTGGCAGCGATCGAGCCGGAAGCCGGGTAGGCCTTCTGGAATTCACTGAAGGCGGCTTCGGCCTCGGGGAGTTTGCCGAGGTTCACGTAGATGTTTCCGAGCATCGCTGTGGCGTCCATCGCCCACGGAGTCGGCAGCCCCTTGTAGGTATCCGAGACGCGTTTGAAAATCACGAGCGCCTTGTCCAGATCACCTGACTCTATTGCGATCCGGCCCTGGCTGATCTCCGGCGGCGCGGCCTTTCGCACCTCCTGGATCTGCGCGAGGTCGTAGCCGATTTCACCTTGCGCGTTCTTCACGGCGACCTTTGTCCCGCGCACGCCGAGGATTTGCACATTCGTGAGCTGCTGCGGCTGTGCGGTCGCGCTTGCTGGCTTCAAAATCACAGAATCGGTGCCGACGACTGCCGGTGGGGGAGTCTGTGCCGAGGTGCTGAGAGGACTCGAAAGAGAAGCACCCGCGATGAATATCGCAGAAAGGAGTTGCAGCGGTATGAGCGGGAAACTTAACTTCATGGGCTTTGTCTTCGGGCAGGGGAATGCTGGGCAAAAGCTACGCATCTCCGCCGGTACGAGGCAACACACTTCCGCAGCTTTTTCAAAAACAATGGTCAATACCCTCCGCAAATTCAGCAAGCCGATTACGCTCGTCTTTACGATCGTCAGCATCCTCGCCTTCGCGGGATGGGGGCCGGGGTCGAATAACAAGGGTGGCCACAGTGCCCCTGCTGTGATCCTCCGCGGCACGCCTGTCACGCAGGAAGCATTTCATCACGAAGGCCGCGTGCTGGCCATCCATGCGCGTCTGGGCAACGCCTACGCGCAGCTCATGGATCCCAGCTCGTTCATGGGAAAGATCTCGTCCGAAGGTGTGGAGAATTCCTTGCTCTTCGAGGGTGAGGCTGCGGCGCTCGGCATCACTGCTTCGCAGCCGGAAATCGAGCAGCAGCTCGGGCAGACGCGTGTATTCCTGGGGCAGGATGGGAAGTTCGACAGCAACCGCTTTGAATTTATCGCGCAGCAGGTGCTGAATCCCGAGGGCTTCAACAAGGCTCAGATCGATCTTTTCATGGCTTCCGAGGTGAAGGCGCGCAAAATCGCCGCGCTGCTTGCGAGCACGATTCCGCCCGTGCCCTCGGAGATTAAAGCGGAGTTTGTCCGTTCGCGGCTCACGACCGAGGCATCGTATGTCGTGCTGAAGTCCGACGAATTCCGTGCTGCACAGAAAGTGACCGAGGATGAAATCAAAAAGCGCTACGAGGATAAAAAGGATCTCCTGAAGTCGCCTGAAAAGCGGAAGGTGCGCTTCGCCGCATTCACGCTCGCGCCGACACCGGAAGGCAAGCCGATGGAGGAGGCAGCGAAAAATAAGGAGCTTCAGAGGCTCGCAAATGCCGCGTATGATTTCGCTGCCTCTCTGCAAAAGCCCGATGTGAATTTTGAAGAAGCTGCCAAGCAGGCCGGCGCGACCGTGGGTGAGACGGCGCAGTTTTTCGCGGAGGACGCGCCGCCCGCCGAACTCGAAAGCGCGCCCGCCGCAGCCGAGGCGGCATTTGGCCTCACAAAGGAAAAGCCATACAGCGCGCACGTCACATTGGAGAAGGGCACCTACGTGCTTGCGTTCAAGGAAATCCAGCAGCCCGAGACACTCCCGCTCGAACAGGTGCGCAAGAAGCTCGAAGAGGAACTCATCGGCGAAAAGGCCGACGAGGCGATGATGGCGAAGGCCCGCGACATCCGCGGAAAGCTCGCCGATGCGCGCAAGGATGCGAAATCCTTTTCCGAAGCCACACAGGCGCTCGGCGTGAAAGCCGTGGCATTCCCCTCCTTCTCCGCGATGCAACGCGTGCCGCAAGGCACACCGTACGCCGAGATCGTGCAGACTGCCGCAGGCAAACTCGCGCCGGGTGAAGTCGGCCAGGTGATCCCCACCGCGGGTGCCGCACTCATCGTGCATGTGGATCAGCGTCCTGCCGTGGATGAAAAAGGCATGGCGGAGGAAACGGCGCAGATCACCCAGCGCCTTCAGAGTGAACGCCAGATGGTGGCATTCCAGGCTTGGCTCGCGGATCGTCGCGAAGCCGCGGGACTCAAGCCCTCGAAGCCGCTCTGAGTCGCATTTTGGCTTCCGCATGACGCCCGAACTCGAATCGCTTTTCGATGACGCGAATGGTGACCTAGCGCTTGGCGAACTGGATGCGGCTGTCGAGAAATACCATCGCTGCACCACGCTCGATCCTGAGTTTGCCGACGCATGGCATGCGCTCGCGATGGCGCTGATGAAACTCGGGCGGCATTCCGAGGCGATTCCCGCCGCGTTAAAAAACACGGTGCTCCGGCCGAACGATCAACTCGCCTGGAGCAGCCTCAGCATCTGCTATGTGAAGAACCATCAGATCCCGGAGGCGGAGGCGGCAGGCGCGAAAGCGAGGATCCTCTCGTGGGGCGGAAAAATCCGCAAGGATGCGTAACCTCGCGCGGCGACATCCGGCGACGTGAGCACGCGGATTGCTGACTCGCTAACTAGGCAGTTCTGATTTATAAATTCACCGATGCGTTCAGTCCTCTCAGTCTCGACATTTATCGTCGGTATGCTCATCGCATGTGCTCATGCTCAGGAGAGTGCCGCGCCCAAGCCTGACGCAAAGGCTTGGGCCGCAGGCAAGCCAGCCGCCGAACCAGAACCCAAGGGCGCGCTTTCCGAGCTTTCAAATTCCACGACGGCGCAGAAATACGCGACGCTCCCGAGCCGCTACATATTCCTGCTCAGCGAGTCCATGAGGCGGTTCCAGTTGCGCGATTTCAAAGGAGCGCTGACGTACGTGGATCGCGCGGATGAAATCCTGCCGCCCACGGCGTGGTCCCTGAACATCCGTGGCGCCGCAGCCATCGAGCTGCGCGATTTTGAGCGCGGCTTCAAGCAATGCTCGGATGCGCTGAAGCTCGACCCCGGATTCTTCCCGGCAAAATTCAACATCTGCGAGATCCCGTTTCTCCAGGGGAAATACGCTGAAGCCCGCGGTTTCTGGCTGAAACTTTTTACCACGATAAGGCCGGGCGAATCCACGGCAGAGCTGGTGACCTATCGAATATACCTGACGTATCTTCTCGAGAAAGATTTCGACCGCGCGAAGGAATGGATGGAGAAGATCCCTTTCCCCTCGCAGACACCCGCGTACCAGTATGCAAATGCCGCGTGGGCGAGGCAAAAAGGCGATATGGGAAAATGGGACGAATGGCTGCGCAGCGCCGCGTATATCTGGCCCGAGGAGAAGCGGTCAGAGTTCGCCGATGTGCTGATCCAGATCGGCTGGCTGAAACGGGAATGATCGCCGCCCCGGTGCGAAACGCCTGATTGTGCGATCGGAAGTCAAACTGCGATGTCCGATTTTTTTCTGCGAACCGCACTCCGTCTCATCGAGCCGCTCGGCGTGCTCTGGTTGGGGCTGATTTTCCTCACGCTGCTTTTGCGGCATCGGCGGCAGATGATTCCGTATGCCGTCTGCGCGCTCCTCACGCTGCTGGTCACAGTCGTCGGCGGTACGGATATCGCATCATGGCTCCTGTTGAAGCTGGAGAGCCCTTGGGCCCGCGTGAAGCTGGTCGAGCTGCCGATGTGCGACGCAGTGGTCGTGCTCGGTGGCGGTGCGGAGCCTTCACGGAACGACGTGGGCGGTGTGCGATTGACGAAGGCCGGGGATCGGATTCTCACCGGGCTGGAACTCATGCGATGGGGACTCGCGCCCGCGATGATCGTGGGTGGCGGCGTGGTGCGTGTGGACGATGTGGAAAAGATCGAGAGCGATCTCATCCGCACGCGCATCGGTGACTGGAAGCCGCCGATGTCGTGGGCCATCATCAGCCTCGGTGCAGCGGCGGATACGCACGATGAGGCCGAGCGGCTTATGCCACTGGCGAAGCAGCGCGGCTGGAAAAAAATCCTGCTCGTGACTTCGGCGAACCACATGAGCCGCGCCGTCGCGGTCTATCGCGCCGTCGGTTTTGAGGTCGTGCCCGCGCCGTGCAATTTCATCGTGGCGGGGAATGCGTCGCCGCCATCCTACGGCATCGGCATTCCCTCGTGGCACGGCTTCGAGCGTTTCGGCATCTGGCTCCACGAATCCGTCGGCTGGCAGATTTACCGCCGCAAAGGCTGGCTCGACGCGAAGTAGCCCCGCATCCGCAGGCCGCATCACATTTCTTTTACAGCGATGTCACTGCACGCTGACACAGCTTCTCTCCGTCCGCGTAATCTTGGCCATATGAAGACCTATCTCCGTTCCATTCTGGCTGTCGGCATCACCACTGCGGCGCTCGCCGCGCGGTTTGCATTTGCGGAAAAAAATCTGCCCGGCGCGGATTTCGTCGCGCATGAGTGGGGCACATTTACATCCGTGCAAGGTACGGACGGCGTGCAGTTCGACTGGAATCCATTCGTCGCACCCGAGCTGCCGAAGTTCGTGTATGACATCGCACGGCCCGACGGCGCAAATCCGGGACCTGTGAGGCCCGGTCACTTTATTTTTGGGAAAATTTCCATGGCATCACGGCTGCGCATGGAGACACCGGTGATATACTTCTACTCTCAAAAAGAACGCACGGTGGATGTGGACATTCAGTTCAAAGGTGGCCGCATCACTGAGTGGTATCCGCAACTCACGGATAAGAATGCACAGGCCGTCCAGAACATCCCGGATGCCAGGCAACTCCGTGACGTCGGACGGATGCATTGGTCAGGCGTGACGCTGCGCCCCGGTGCGGACGGCGCAAAACTCTTCCCCAGTGACGGCACCGGCAGCCACTACTACGCCGCCCGCGAGACGGATGCAGTGCCCTTGCGCGTGAAGGCGATGGACGGCACGGAGCAGCACGAGAAGTTCCTTTTCTATCGCGGCTGCGCGGCGTTCGACGCGCCACTGCGCGTGCAGCAGTCAGGCGAAAATGCGGACGTGCTCACTGTGACGAATAACGCGAAGCAGCCGATGTCCGCGCTGTTCGTCCTCAGCGTGCGCGGTGATCGTGCGGCGCTGGTTCCAGTCCGGCCATTGAAGGCGGGCGAAAGCCGTCAGGTGGAATGCGACTTCGGAAATCTTTCTCGTCCGCTTGC
>JAYVRQ010000295.1:0-21963 GCA_043776145.1 Chthoniobacteraceae bacterium | reverse complement strand
CGTGCTCGACAGCATCGCCGATAACTTCGGCGCGTACGCTGGCGACGGAATCGGCGACGACTGGCAGGTGCAATTCTTCGGCCAAAACAATCCGCTCGCCGCGCCCGCGCGCGATCCCGATGGCGACGGCGTGAACAACCTGTTCGAGTTCACTGCGGGACTGACGCCGACCGATCCCGCGTCCGTTTTCCACATGAGCATCGCGCCCGTCCCAAGCCAGCCGGCGCGGAAGAAAATCATCTTCAGCCCGCGCCTCGCGGGCCGCTCCTACGTCGTCCAGAGCCGACTCACGCTCGCCGCTCCGTGGCAGCCGCTCGGCTCCAGCACGCAGACCGACAACGGCCCCGAACGCACCGTCACCGATCTCGATGCAGCGGGCGGGAAGAAATTCTACCGCGTCGAAATCACCCGGCCGTAACGCGGATCCTCCTGTCCGCGTGACGCCGCCCGGCGGCACCCCGAATCTCGATCTCACGAACTTGAGCGACATCAAGCTGACGATGAACACCGGCAAATCGTTCGCGGCGTTCACCGCGCCGCTGGAGGCGAATCTCGGGCTGCCGGGCTTGGGCATTCAGACGACCGGCTCCGCGAGCAGCACGCTCAGCTACGCGTTTAACTTTGGCGTCGAGCTCGATGGCGCGGGCTTTTATCTCAACTCCGCGAACCCCGGCTTCAACGCCAGCCTCGACACAAAGATTCCCGGCTTCAGCGCGAGCGCGCATCTCGGGCCGCTGCGATTTACGGCGAGCGATTCCACAGCGGCCCCGACGAGATTCAACGGCACATTTTTCATCGCGCTCAAAGACCCGAACAACGACGGGCATCTCCGCGCCGGGGAACTCGGCGGCGATCTGCTTGATGCCACGCTCGCGGGAAATGCCGGCGTGCATTTGCATCTCGCGAGCGATCTCGGCACCGCGGTGCTGCCGGACATCGGCGCGGATTTGAACTTCGACTGGGGCTTCAACTTCGCCGTCGTGAATCCGGCGGCGGGGCAGGCGAATTTCGGCAATCAGCCGGCGGTCGCTTTCAAAAACGTGAGCCTCGGACTCGGCTCTTTTTTCAGCGATTTCGTGAGCCCGATTTTCGACAAACTCCAAATCCTCACCGCGCCGCTGCAGCCGCTCGTGGATGTGCTGACAACCGAGATCAAGCCGTTCACGGATATCATCGGTTCGCCCGTGACGATTCGCTCGATTGCGGAAGTGACCGGCGCGCTCGATCAATCCACGCGCGATCAGCTCGATCTCTACTTGCAGCTCATTCCGTTCATCAATTCCGTGCCAGGCGGAGTCGGCAACGCGCGCATTGATCTGGGCGATTACAATCTCGGCATAGTCGATGTGCGCAGCCCGGCCTTCCTGCTCGCAGACTCGATCCCCGCGCCGATCCGCAACGCGCTCGCAGCAGGTGCGCAGAGCCCGACGTTGCAGACTTTTTTGAATGCGAAAACCGCGCTGCCCGGCGGTGGTTTGTCTTTTCCGATCATCGAAAATCCCGCGACCGCGCTGAATCTGCTGCTCGGAAAGCCGGTGGATTTTTTCACGTATCATGTGCCGGGTCTCGACTTCGGGCCGCGCGGTTTCGACGAGTTTTACCCGATCCTCGGACCGCTCGGCGTCCGGCTGCAAGGCACGGTGGAAGCGCACGCGCATCTCGATGTCGGCTACGACAGCACGGGCGTCGCGCAGTTCGCGGGCAGCGGTGCGCCCGGCGATATTTTCAAGGGCTTCTTCGTGGTGGATCAGCCCGGCGCGGAGGCCACGGTCACGGGCCATCTCGCGGCGTACGGCGCATTCAATGTCGTCTTCGCGGAAGCGGGTGTCGGCGGCGGACTGGATGCGAATCTCAACGTTTTCCTGAACGACAACGACAGTACGCCGGGCGATGGCCGCGTGCATCTCGCGGACCTCATGCCTGGCTGTTTGTTCAGCACGTCCGGCGAATTGGGCGCGGGCGTGAGCGCGTATCTGACCGTCGGCTGGGGGCCGTTCAGCGAGACCTTCGAGAAAAATTTCGCGCATGTGACGCTGCTGGATTTTTCCGGGATCGGCTGCGATCCGAATGGCAATGCGGGTGGCGTGGTGCTCGCGCATGTGCTCGGCGCGAACGTCGCGCTGCATGTCGGCCCCGATGCGGCGCAGCGCGTGATCGGCGACACGATGGACAATGCGGAGGATTTCTTTGTCTTCCACGTTTCCGGCGGCGCGGGAAATGACCGGCTCATCGGCGGTGCGGGCAACGATGCGCTCTTCGGCGATGCGGGCGTCGATCTGCTGGTCGGTGGCGCGGGAAACGATGCGCAGGGCGACACGTTCATTTCCATCGAGCGCATCGTCGGTTCGCCGTTCGCGGACGTCCTGCTCGGCGGCAGTGGGAATGATAATCTCGGCGGCGGCGCGGGCGGCGATGTGATCGACGGCGCGGGCGGCGACGACTTGCTCACGGGCGACGCGGGCGCGGATCAACTGACCGGCGGCGCGGGGAATGATTTCGCAGCTTATACGATCTCGCCTGCCGCGGTGAGCGTGAGTCTTTTCACCGGACTCGGCAGCGGCGGCGATGCGGCGGGCGACACGCTGAGCGGCATCGAGAATCTGCAAGGCTCGTCCGACTTCGGCGACACGCTGGAAGGTGACAACGGACCGAACTGGCTGCGCGGCCTCAATGCCAGCGACCCGGTGCTCAACATCAGCGGCACCAACACGCTGCGCGGGCTCGGCGGCGCGGACCTTCTCGAAGGTGGCCGGGACAACGATTCGCTCGATGGCGGCGATGGTGCGGACACGCTGAAGGCGAGTCAGGATCCGGCGTCCATCGACCCGAATGTGAGCGGCGGCATCGACACGCTGCTCGGCGGAAATGGGAACGATCTTTTGTACGGCGACGCGGGCGGCGACGTGCTCGATGGCGGCGCGGATGCGGATCAAATCTACGGCGGCAAAGACGGCGACACGATCTTCGGCGGCACGGGCGATGACTTGGTTTTCGGCGGCGCGGGCAATGATGTGATCGACGGCGGCGAAGGCGCGAACACGCTTTCCGGCGATGACGGCAACGACACGATCACCGCAGGCTCGGGCGCAAATCAGATGTTCGGCGGCGCGGGGAACGATGTGCTCATCGCACTCGCCGGCAACGATGCGCTGAACGGCGGCGACGGAAACGATCAACTCAACGCGGGCTACGGCGCGAACGTTCTCAACGGCGACGCGGGCGCGGACATCCTGATTTCCGGCAGCGGCGCGGACACGATTCACGGCGGCACCGGCGATGACACCGCGACTTCCGGCGCGGGCAACGACCTCGTCTTCGGCGATGACGGCAACGACACGCTCGACGCGGGCATCGGCGCGGATCGCGTGGAGGGCGGGATCGGCAACGACTTCCTCAGCGTCGGCGCGCTGCGGGCTCTGGTACAAGATCCCGACCGGCTCGATCATCTCTTCGGCGGCGCGGGCATCGACACGATCAGCGCGGATTTTTCAAATCAAACGATCGCGATGATCGTGACCGCCGGGCAAACGCAGTCGCTCGTTTTCGCCGATGGAGCGGAGACGCGCGACTTTGAAAACGTCCACGATTTTTTTACCGGCAGCGGCAACGACGTGCTGCATCTCGACGGCGCGGCGGACGATGGTTTCGGCAATCTGCTGAAAACCAGCGCAGGCAACGATGTGATCTTTTCCGGCGCGGGCAATGACAACGTGGACGCGGGCGACGGCGACGACTTCGTCAACGGCGGCAGCAACCTGACCGTTCTCACGAGCGACGGCTTCGGCGGCATCCTCGGCGGGACGCCCGGCGACACGCTCGCTGGCGGCGCGGGCAACGACACGATCTCGTTCGATCAGATTTTTCAGAACGTCGCCTACCAAGGCGCGGGCGGCGGAATTTTCCGGCTGGGCGTTTACGTGAACCTTGCCACGAACGAGACCGGCAACGCCGCGGCGGGCACCGTGATCAGCGGATTTGAAAACATCATCGGCACGGATTTCGCCGATATTCTGGTCGGCGATGACGGGCCAAACGTGCTCATGCCGTTGCGCGGCGGCGGCCTTTACAGCGGCTCGACGAGCGGCCCGGACCAGATCGACGGACGGGGCGGAATCGACACGCTCCGCATCGACTTCTCGCTCGCCGACCTACCCGAAGGGCAAGGCGTTTTCACCTCGGGCGGCGGTTTTTACCGGAGTTCGATCAACGCTCCGGTGGACAGTTACAGTTACGCGAACATCGAGCGCCTCGAAATCACCGGCGCGAGCAAGAATGACGTGATCTATCCGGTGCTCCGCGGCGGCGACGACATCCTCAGCGGGATGGGCGGCAATGACACACTCGGGGGCTTCGGCGGCAGCGACATCCTGCTCGGCGGCGACGGGGACGATGTGCTCCTCGGCCAGGGGCAATTCCTCGTCCCCTCGCTGCCCCAGTACGGATACGACGGCATCGCCGGCGGGCACGATGTCTTCAACGGCGGGGCGGGCGACGATCTGGTCGAGGACATCGCCTTTCAAAACAGCGCTCCGCTGCTCGGCGCAGACGCGCTTTTCCAACTCGATGGCGGAAGCGGCTTCGACACGCTCTCGGCGGATTTTTCCAACCAGACCGTCGCGATCATTTGGGACAGCGCGGCGCCGGTGAACCTGGAATTTTCCGACGGCGCATTCGCGCGAAATTTCGAGGCACTGCGCTACTTCTCGACGGGCGGCGGGAACGACTCGATCACGCAGCGCGGGCGCGTGGACAATCTCTTCTACCTCGGTGCGGGGAACGACACGGTGAACCCCGGACTCGGCGTGGATACGGTCGATGGCGGCGCAGGCTACGATGTCGCGGTGCTCGATTTTTCCATCGGCGATACGGCGGAAGTGGGCGGCGTGACGGGCTACGGAAATCCCGATGGCGGCACGTATTTTCGCCCGCTCGCCGCGGATTTTTTCAACCGGCCTGACAACATTTACCTGCGCAACTTCGAGAGCGTCCATATCACCGGCACGAGCAAGAACGACGACATCGCCGGGACGTACGGCGACGATGTGATCCTCGGTGGCGCGGGCAATGACACGCTGAATGGTAATCGCGCGGGGAACAGCTACCTCGATGGGGGAACCGGCGACGACACGCTTCTCGGCGCGTATCCGAACTACAACGGCCCCGGCACCGGCGGTGGCAATGACACGCTGCTCGGCGGCACCGGGAACGACACGATCTTCGCCAATCACGGAAGCGACATGCTCATGGGGGGCGACGGCAATGACGTGATTTCCGCCGGCGATCGAAACGGCTTCGGTGGTTACGAGTATGGGGTGGATGTGATCGACGGCGGTGCGGGCGATGACGTGGTCATCGATTTGTTCCAGTACACTTTTGCCAGTGCCGCGACGCGCCTAAAGCTCGATGGCGGCGCGGGCTTCGACACCCTCTCGGCGGAATACGGAAATGAGATCCAGCCGATCATCTTCGTCAGCGGGCAGTCGAACTCCGTGGATTTCGCCGACGGCAGTTACTTCCGCAATTTCGAGCGGCTCGGCAGCTTCATCTCCGGTTCGGGCAACGACACTCTCATCGCTCTGCCAGGGCGGACGGACAACTTCATTGCCGGCGGCGCGGGCGACGACGTGATCAATCCAGGGCTGGGCATCGACACCATTTCTGGTGGCCCCGGCATCGACCTTGCGATCGTGGACTGGTCAGTCGGTGATGATGCGAACGTTGGCGGTGTGACGATTGAAGGTTCCTATACGCGGCGGCGCGATTTGGACACGGGAGCGATTATCGACAGTGTCATCGGAGACGGTTTTGAGCGCGTGCAACTGACCGGAGGGAGCAAGGCGGATCAACTGCTCGGTGGCGATCTCAACGACAAGTTTTACGGAAATGCCGGCAATGACACCATCGAGGGAAACGGCGGCGACGACCTGCTCGACGGCGGCCCCGGCGCGGACACGATGACCGGCGGCGCGGGCAACGACACCTACTACGTGGACAACATCGCGGACATCATCAACGAGGGTGCGGGCGGCGGGTACGACACGGTGATCTACACCGTCGGCGGATCGTTCACGCAACCGGCGAACATCGAGAAAATCATCTTCCTGCAATCCGTCACGCTGCCCTCGCTGAACATCGGGCCCGGCCAGATCGTGATCGTCGGCGGCCCGGCCCCGGCTCCTGCTCCGCCTGCGATTGCCAGCGATTCCGGGGTGAATGAAATCGCGCGCTTGCAGGCAATGGCGGGTACGCCGACCGACGCGCTTCCGATCAAAAACAGCAGCGCCGCGCACGACACCACAGCGGACATCCCGAATCCGACGGCCGCATTTCACGAGACGTTCGCGCCGGATTTCGCCACTGACGCGGACCTCACCCACGATGCCTGGCTCCACTATGACCCACACGCGCCCTTCGATTTCGATGTGATCGACGCGATGGTTTGAGCGTCATGCGAAATGGCGCGCGGGTCGTTGGGTCGCGCATTTTTTTTACAGACAAACTCCGCGACGATCCGCGTAATCCGCGGTGTCGCGTCCTGCCAAGCCAACCCATGAAACATTCCATCCTGATCTCGCTCGCCGCACTCGCCTTCGCCGGTTGCTCCCATCACGTCGGCTTTCATAGCGGCCATCTCGGCTTCGACACCACGCCGCACTACGCGCAGCCGTCGGCGATTCCGTGTTATGGAAAAGGGCCGGTCCACTACACGAGCTACTACGGCTCGGATGCGAAGTGGCATTACTTCGAGTCGCATCACGATTTGAAACTGAAGCGATACGCGGTGCCGCGCTGGTCGCTGCCGGGATGGAAGCCGGTCTTTCCGGTGGGCAAAGGGAAGCTATATGTCGAGCGGACGGCGGGCGGGGAATTGCGGGCCATTCGCTGAGCCGCGCGCGGGAATCCTCCTTGCGAACCATCTCCCCGTCGCGGACTCTTCGCGGCGAGCCGGTTCGCATGTTTCTCCCAATTCCAAATCTGGTCGCAGTTGCGTGCTGCGTTGCGTTTTCCCTCGGATGCTGTGGGAAGGCGGACGCGCACGGCTCGCTGCATGAACAATTCGTGGCGCTCACCGCCGCGCTCGAAACGAATCCCGCCGATCCCGAATTGCTGCTCCTGCGCGCGGGACTGCATCGTCTTCACGAAGATTGGGAGGCCGCAGCTCACGACATCGCGGCGGCGGAAAAGGCGGGCGCGGGCGCGGGGGTGCTTGCGCTCGTGCGCGCGGAGGTCGCCGTGGCGCGGCGGAACTGGGACGCGGCGGCGCGCGAGCTGCCCGTGCTCGCGCGCGAGCTGCCGGAAAATGCGGAGGGGTGGCGGCTCGCCGCGCTCGTCCACACCACGCGCGGGCGGAAGGCGGATGCAGTCGCGGCGTGGCGCGCGGTCGTGAAAACGTCCGCGCCGTCGCGGCCCGAAGACATCCTCTCGCTCGCCCGCGCGCTGCACGCGAGCGGCGCGGATGACAACGCAATCGCCGCGCTCGATGCGGGGTCGCAGAGTCTCGGTGAAATCTCCGTCTTTCTCGAAGAGGCCGCGCAAATCGAGGAGGCACGCGGGCAGTGGGACGCGGCGCTCGCGCGGATCGAGCGCCTGATCGCGCAGTCCCCGCATTCCCCGCTTTGCCACGCGCGCAAGGCCGACCTCGCCGCGCGGGCCGCGCGTCCCGAACTCGCCACCGCCGCGCGCCGCGCCGCGCTGGCCGCCATTGAGGCGCTGCCCGACGCGCGCCGCCACACCCCTGCGCTTGCGGAACTCGAACAAACTCTCCGCACGCAACTCGCCAGTCTCCCCACTTCCCCGCAACCTTCCCGCTCCCCATGAAAAGCTCGTTTCGCCCCGGACTCACCGCCCTTTTCCTCGCGCTCTTTCCCGCCGCGCACGGGGAATCCGTTTCGTTCGATGGCCTGGACGATCACGTCGCGATCAGCGCCGACGTGGCGCTGGCGCTCACGCGATTCACGGTCGAGACGTGGTTCAAACGCGCGAGCGGTGGAACGACGCTTAGCGTGGGAAGCCCGGCGGTTACGATCTATCCACTGCTGAGCCGGGGCTACGGGGATAATTTTGGCCTGGGTGTGACGACCACGGGCGCGCCCTTTGGCACATACTGGAATGGTTCCGTTTCGGTCGGCGTGACGAGCACGGCGACCAGCCCGATCGGCGAATGGCATCACGTCGCGCTGACGTACGATGGCGCGGCCTTGCGCATCTATTTCGACGGCCAGCTTTCCGGCACGACGGCCTCGACCGCCGGGCCGCTGACTGCAACGAGCGACACACGATTGGGCCAGTTCACTTATGCCGGCAGTAGCTATGGAGCTTTTGCCGGCCAGATGGATGAAGTGCGCATTTGGGACTACGCGCGCTCGCAGGCGGAGATCGACTTGCACCGTGCCGTCGCGCTGAACTACGTGCCGGGCCTGGTGGCGCGCTGGGGTTTCAATGGCACGACGAATCTTGTCACCACGAGCGATGGGGAAAATGCCATCACGGCGACGCTCACGAATGGCGCGGTGTATTCCGCGAATGCGCCCACCTTTTCCACGAGCGCGCCGACGGCGAGCGTGACCGCGCCGGTGCAAAGTGTGGCCGTCGCTCCGGGAGGAAGCGTCGCTTTCACCGCGAGTGTGGCAGGCTCGGTCGGGGCAGGCGGGCGCGTGGATTATTACACTGGGAAAACGAAAATCGCGGAAGCGACGACGCCTCCATACAGCGCCAGCGCGGCATTTCCGATCCTCGGTTCCTTTCCGATCCGCGCGGTCTATGTGGACGGTTCCGGGCCGCGCAATGGGAGCAACGTCGGCCCGCTCGTCGTCGTCATTCCGGCTCCCGGCACGGAGGCTTTGTATTTTGACGGCGCGACGAGTTCCGCCAATTTCGATCCGAACGGCGCGCTCGACGCGGCGCAATTCACCGTCGAGACGTGGTTCTTCGTGGATGGCGACGGGCTGCCGGTCGCGGTGGGCGGCGCGGGGTCGGTGGTCGCGCTGCTCGCGCGCGGGACTTCGCTGACGGACCTGAATTACCTGCTCGGCTTCCGGCCCGCGGACAATCGCCTGGTCGGCGGTTTCGGCTCGGGCACCGCGGCCACCTTTTCCGCCGGGAGCACCGCGATCACCCGCGGCGTCTGGCATCATGCGGCGATGACTTTCGATGGAGTCATTCTGCGGCTTTTCCTCGACGGGCAGTTGGAAGTGGAAAGCCGCACGGGAATCGTGCCGGCAGTCAGCGGCGCGAAGCCGGCGCAACTCGGCGCGGTGGCGACGGCTTACAGCGGCGTCGCGACGCTGTCCGGTCGGTTCCGGGGCGCGCTCGATGAAGTGCGGATTTGGAGTTACGCCCGTCCGCTGGCCGCGATCAGTGGAGCGCGCTTCGTGCGCCAGCCAGCCGCCGCGGGGATGAAGGCGCGATGGGCGCTGGATGAAGGCTCCGGCACGACGATCGCGAACAGCGGGGAAAGCGGCGTGAACGGCACGCTGGCAGGCGGAACGGTGTGGTCCGCGGGCGCGCCGCTGATCGCCGGGCTGCCGCCGGTCGCGGCGCTCACGTCTCCGTCCGCGTCGGTTTCGCGCGTGCGCGATCAAATCCTCACGCTCGCGGCCACCGCGTCCGATTCGGATGGGAGCGTGGCCCGCGTCGAGTATTGGGATGAAACGCGAAAGCTCGGCGAGAGCACGGTCGCTCCATTTACGTTTGCGTGGCCGGCGAGTCCGAGCGGAGCGCGGCGGATTTCCGCGGTGGCCATCGACAATGCGGGGCTGGCCGGCGCTTCGCCCGCGGTCGATGTCGCGGTCACTCCGGCGGTGCAGCAGGGCGGAATTTATTTCGATGGTGACGACGACCGCGCGCTGAACACCTCGGCGGGGCTCACGCTCAACGGCGGCTTCACGGTCGAGGGCTGGTTTCGCCGGGAGGATGTGGGACGGGCGTTCGCTTTCGATGAAATCACGCCCGTCGAGCCGCTGATCGTGAATCAAACGACGGGCTACAGTTCGCATTATTTGAACTACCTGCTGGGCGTCCGTTCCGCGGACGGCGTGGCGGTGGGCACGGTCAGTTCTTATTCCACGAGCTACACCCTCGCCGGTTCGACCCCGCTCGGCCTCGGCGTGTGGCGGCATCTGGCGTTGAGTTCCGATGGGAAAAGGCTGCGTCTATATGTCGATGGCGTGCTTGACGCAGAGGCAGTGTCTCCATTCGCGCCCTTCAACAGCTTCGCCGCCTCATTGAGCTTTGGCGGGCATCCGAATGTTGCGGCGTCGCCTGCCTGCTTTGCGGGCTATATGGATGAAATCCGCATCTGGGACTACGCGCGGTCGGCGACCGAGATCGCCGGGATGCGCAGTCGTCCGCTCACCACCGCGCCCGGTCTCGCCGCGCGCTGGGGATTCGATTCCGTGGCTGGTTCGGTGGCGAACAGCACGGGCACGCTGCCGACGCAGATGACGCTGAGCGCGGGCGTCCTCTCCGTCGCGGGCGTCGCACCATCGGCGGGAACGGCTCCCACCGTTTCCATCACCGCTCCGGCCAATAACACGAGCGCGCCGGTGCTCGTGCCGTTGAACGCGACCGTGTCCGCCTCGGATTCCGACGGCACCGTGGCGAGGGTCGAGCTTTACATTGACTCTCTGAAAGTGGCCGAAAAGACCGCGCCGCCTTTTAACATGCCATTTGAGCCGCAGGTCATCGGATCGCAGAAATTCCGCGCCGTGGCGTTGGATAATTCCGGGCTCGCGGCGGCTTCGGCGGCAATCACCCTTCAGGGGACGATTCCTAGCGGTAGCGGCGGAATCTATTTCAATGGGGTGGTCGCTTTCGCCGAACTGCCCGCGGGTTCCGCGCCGGGCCCGGAGCGTTTCACGGTCGAGGCATGGGTTCGCAAGGCCAGCGGTGGAAATAGCACTTTTTTCAACGGCGAATCCATTCTGCCGCTGGTGAGCCGCGGGAGCGCAACTGATGGATTTAATTTTTTCATTGGAATCTCACAATCGACGGGTCGGCCGGTCGCGCTCTTTTCGGATGCCGGGGGAATGCTGGTAAAGTGCGCGGCGGCGACAAGACTCGTCGAGTCGGAGTGGCGACATCTCGCGGTCACTTATGATGGCGCGGCGCTTCGGATTTACCGTGATGGAATCCTTGATGGGCAAACCAGCACCGTCGCTCGCCCGCAGACGACGGCGGCCCTGCGCACGGCGTTCGGCACGACGTTGTCCACCGCCGGCGCGCGGGCGGGCTTTTTCCACGGGTTTCTGGATGAAGTACGCATCTGGGATTTCGCACGCTCCGGCGCAGCCATCGCCGCGGATCTCAACGCCGGAACGCTCTCCGATCCCGGCCTGCTGGCGCGCTTTGTCTTTGGCGAAGGGAGCGGGACTTCCTTTGCCAGCACGGGCTCCGGGCCGCCGATCACGGGCACGCTGAGCGCTCCCGTTTGGACGCCGGGCCGGCCTGCGGCTGCGCATACGCCGCCCACGATCACGCTCGCGGCGGATGCGACCTCGGTGGCAGCGGGGCAGCCAGTGGTGCTGACCGCATCGCCCGTCTCGACGGATGGCGCGGTGGCCAAGGTCGAATTTTTTCTGGGCGATACGAAGCTCGGTGAAACGAGCGGCGCGCCGTGGACCTGGACTTTCACGCCGCCGCTCGCGAGCCAGAGCTACGTCACGGCGGTGGTCACGAGTTCGTTTGGCGAAACCGCGGCCTCGAATCGCGTGTTGCTTGTTACCGCTGCCACCGCGGGCGAGGGCGCGGTGTATTTCGACGGCGTGAATGATTACGCGGAACTGCCGCCGAGCGCGGAGTTGTCGCTGACTTCCTTCACGGTCGAGACGTGGTTCCGGCGCGATGGCAACGGCGCGGCGGAGAACAGTTCGGGAATCATCCCGCTCGTCGCCCGCGGGCGCTGGTCGGCAGCGGGAGAGAGGAGCGATTTTGTATTTGGAATTCGCGCGAGCGACAGCCGGCTGGCTTTCAGCTTTTCAAACTTCGCGTATGCGGGCTCAGCAGTGATTCAAAATGGGGTGTGGTATCACGCTGCGCTGACCGTCAGCGGAACCGCGGTTCGCCTGTATCTGAATGGCGTTTTGGATTACTCGACTTCAGCGGTGCTGACGCGGACGGCGATGACGCCATCGCTGGCCACTACGCTGGATTCCACCGGCACGCCGCAGGGATTTTTTCACGGCGCGCTCGATGAAGTCCGCATCTGGTCGGTCGAGCGCACGGTGTCGGAAATCGCCGCGAACCGGACGCTCGAAATTCACAACGCACCGGGGCTCGCCGCGCGCTGGAGCCTCGATGAAACGGGTGGCGCGGTGACCGGCGACAGCTGTTCTTTCTCGCTGTATGGGACGCTGCGCAACGGCCCGCAGGGCACGCCGGGTGTGGCGCTGACGCGGAACATTCCACCCGCGATCACGCTGATTTCTCCCGAGCCGGAAGTCGGTGGCCAGGCCGTGCCGTCCTCAGTCGCGGCGGAGATTTTCGGAGGGGATGATGAGCTGCAGGATGTCACATTTTCCGGGCGTGAAGTCGCGCGCGATGCGGCGGATTTCACCATCGCCGTGCTCTCGGATACGGTGAATTACACGATGGGGATCAACGGCGGCAGCCCGCAGACGCTCGATGCGATGCTGGCCTGGATCGTCGCGAATCGCGCCGCGCGGAACATCGCATTCGTCACGCACACGGGCCGGATCGTGCAGGCGGATGCGGGGAACGCGGACGCGGCGTGGAGCGCGGCGGGCGCGGCTTTTGCGCGGCTGGAGAATCCGGCGACGACGGGGCTGCCGTGGGGCGTGCCGTTCGGGCTGGCGGCGGGCGACGCGGATTTCGCCGCGACGCAGCCGGGTTTCGAGCAGACGTTCGGAGTGGCGCGTTTTGCGGGAAGGCCGTGGTTTGCGGCGGGCGGCAGCTCCGCGAGCGCGGCGAATTCGATGCAGTTTTTCAGCGCGGGGGGCGTGGATTTCGCGGTGGTGCATCTCGCCTACGATCCGGCTTTGGTCGCGGGGTCTGCGACGGTGAACTGGCTTCAAGGCCAGTTGGCGCGCTACCCGAAACACGAGTTCATCGTCGTCACGCATGACTTGGTCGACGCGACGCCGGGCGCTCCGTTTTCCCTTCAGGGCTCCGCGCTTTACACCGCGCTCGCCACTGCGAACAACGCGGCGCTGCTGCTCGGCGGCGATGCGGTGGGTGAACTGCGGCGCACGGAATCCAATGCGACGCGCGCGATTCATGCAGTGAGTGCGAACTTTGCGAGCCGGCCAAACGGCGGCGATGGCTGGATGCGCCTGATCGAGTTTTCCCCCGTGACGGGGCGCATCCATGTGCGCACGTTTTCGCCGACGCGCGGTGAGTTTGAAACGGACGCGAGCAGCGATTTTACGCTGCGCTGGAACAGTCCGCTGGCGGCGTCCACACGGACGGTGTTTGCGAGCGGCACCGGCCTTTTGACCGGCGACATCCCGACGGCGCTCTGGACGCAGACCGTCGGCGGCAGACGCTACGAATGGACGGCTGCGGTGAGCGACGGGACAAGCACCGTGCCCGCGCCCGTGCGGAATTTTTTCACCCAAACACCGGCGGGCGCGCAGCCACCGGCGATCACGCTGAACCAGCCCGCTGCGGGCACGACACTCACGCTGCCCGGCACGCTCTTCCTCGCGGCCACGGCCTCGAGCCCGGATGATGTGATCGAGCGCGTGGAGTTTTTTGTGAATGGATTCCGGCTGGGTGCGGACGCCGCGCCACCCTTCGCGATGTTCTGGTCGCCGGGTGCGGCGGGAGCATATTCCATCGTCGCGCGGGCCACGGACCGGCGGGGCTTGTGGACGGATTCCGCGCCGGTGACGATGACCGTGCAGACCGTCGCCGATCCGGCGCTGCCATTCGTTTCCATCACTTCCCCAAACGCCACGGTGTATGGGCCCGCGACGGTCGCCGTTTCCGCAACGGCGGGCATCGCGTCCGGCTCCATCGAGCGGGTGGATTTTTTCGTAAATGACATCTGGATCGGCAGCGATTCCACCTTGCCATTTTCGGTGGATGGGAACTTCGCGCTCGGGTCTTCGCAGGTTCTTTACGCCCTCGCCACGGCGTCGAACGGCACGTCGGTGTTATCCAGTGCCAAAGTCATTTCCGTCTTCCCGCTGAGCAGTCTCGGCCTTACGCGCAAGCCTTATCTCCAGATGCCCGCGCCCGCGGCGATGACGGTTCGCTGGCGCACTGCGCAGTCCCATCGCGCCCGTGTCTGGTATGGCCTCGCGCCAAATGCGATGACCTCTTTCGCGGAAGAATCGGTGGCCCGCACCGATCACGACGTGCGGCTGACCGGGCTCCAGCCTTCCACACTTTACTACTACGGCGTGGGTGCCGAGGGGGGCGTCCTTACCGCGAGCAGTGCCAGATCCTCATTGGTTACTTCCCCGCTTGTGGGTCGCGCGAAGAACACTCGCATCTGGGTCGTCGGCGATTGCGGCCTGGGCACCACGGCGCAGACGAACACTTACAATGCCTATGCGACTTATACTGGCACTCGCGGGACGGACTTGGCGCTTTTCCTCGGCGACAATGCCTACCAGTCGGGTTTGGACTTCGACTACCAGACTAACTTCTTCAACTATTACTCCACCATCCTCAGCCGCACTCCATCTGTATCCTGTCTGGGTAATCATGAGACTAACCTTTCATCGACCCATAGTTCCAGCTATGCCTATTACTCGATCTTTAACCTGCCCGCCGCGGCGGAACTCGGCGGCGTGGCTTCAGGAACGGAGCAGTATTACTCCTTCGATTACGCGAACATTCACTTTGTCTGCCTCGATTCCATGACCTCGGATCGCTCGAACACAGGAGCGATGGCCAACTGGCTGCGGGCCGATCTCGCGGCGTTCACCTCGCGCTGGCTCATCGCCTACTGGCATCATCCGCCGTATTCGCGTGGCAGCTATAATTCGGACACGGTCACGGAACTCCTCCAGATGCGGCAGACTTTCGTCCCGATCCTGGAGCAATATGGAGTCGATCTCGTGCTCGGCGGCCACGATCACGTCTATGAGCGATCCTGGTTGATGACCGGACACACCGGCCTCGCCGCGACATTCACCACGGCGATGAAGAAGAACCCCGGCCTCGGCAACCCACTGGTGGACGGAGCCTATGTGAAAAATGTGAACGTAACGGCAGCCAGCCAGGGCACGGTCTATTGCGTCACTGGAAACGCGGGCGGTCTTTACTCCATCACCACGCCGCATCCCGCGATGGCCATCTCCCGCGTGCTGTATGGCACGGTGGTCCTCGACGTGAACGGGAATCAACTCGACCTGAAAATGATCCGGGACAACGGCGTGATCGAGGACTCCTTCACCATGATCAAATCCTGGAGCACCACCGACACCGATGGCGACGGGATGCCGAACGACTTCGAGCGGGAATACGGCTTTGCGGAAAACAACGCCGCGGACGGCAGCGCGGACGCCGATGGAGACGGACTGCGCAACGCGCAGGAATTCCGCGCTGGGACCGATCCGCTCGATGCGGCGAGCAAACTCAGCGGCGCATTGATTCCGCAGGCGGGTGCTTATGTGTTCCGTTTCATCTCCGTGCCGGGCGTCACCTACCGCGTCGAGCGTTGCGATGACATCGCGAATCCGCAATGGACTACAGTCGGCTCTCAACTCGCCGGCACCGGCGGCCTGTTAAGCGTCACGGACTCGACCGCGGGCGGCCTCGCCAGGCGATTCTATCGCGTCCGCACTCTGCCGTGACCCCTTCGACGAACGCCGGTTCGCCCGGCAAGAGTCGCGCGCGGCAGTTCCGATGGCCGTTTTTAGTTTTACTCAATCTCCCCGCTCTCATTAGTCATCATCCATGCCTTGGCTCACCGACCCGCAAATCTGGATCAGCTTTTTCACGCTGACCGTGCTCGAGATCGTTCTCGGCATCGACAACATCATCTTCATCTCGATCCTCGCGGGGAAGCTGCCCGCCGGAGAGCAGGGGAGGGCGCGCACCTTGGGGCTCATGCTCGCGCTGGTGACGCGCGTGCTGCTGCTGTGCTCGATCTTCTGGCTGACGAAACTCACCGCGGAACTCTTCTCGGTTTTCGGCCACGGATTTTCCGGGAAAGATTTGGTGATGCTGCTTGGCGGCGTCTTCCTGCTTTGGAAAAGCGTCCATGAAATCCACTCGAATCTCGAAGGCGACGACCATGCGAAAGCGGGCGGGAAGGCACTGAGTTTCTCCGCCGTCATCGCGCAGATCGTGGTGATCGACATCGTCTTCTCGCTCGACAGCGTCATCACCGCCGTCGGCCTCGTGAAGGAGATCGGCGTGATGATCGCCGCCGTGGTCGCCGCGATGATCGTGATGCTCGCGGCCTCCGGCACGATCAGCGATTTCGTGAACAAACATCCCACGATCAAAATGCTCGCGCTCTCCTTCCTGCTGCTCGTCGGCGTGGTGCTGATCGGCGACGGCTTCGGCCAGCATGTGGAAAAGGGCTACATCTACTTTGCGATGGCGTTCTCGTTCGCGGTCGAAATCCTGAACATCAAGATGCGCGGCAAGCGCACGAAGCCAGTGGAACTGCGGAGCCAGTACTGACCGGCACGTGCGCGGCGCGCTTTGGGAAAAAATACTTAACGGCCGGGCCCACTCGGACCCGACCGCTAAGTAGCCCATGAAAAGTCTGTGTTTAACGCCGCTCCGCAGTCGCCGCCGGAGCGCGCTTGCCTTTGGCCGCCACCGTCGCCACACCGAGGCTGGTCGCGCTGTGGCGATACGAGCCGTTTTTCGCCCAGGAATAGAGCGGGATGTATTCACTCCGCGAGGTGCTGTCCGCCGCGATTGGACGGTTCGCGTTGGTGGGATCGAGAATCCACCAGGTGCTGCCATCGTTCCACATCAACCACGCATGGCTGATCTTCGAGGAGGAGCGCGCCTTGCCGATGACGTAGCGCACGTTGCTGTCGCCGAGCTGGTCCATCAACCAGAGCGACTTGGCCTTGCAGTCGCCGGTCTGCGTCCGCGCTGTCACGGCGGGCATCGCAGCGGTGTAGGGATCGGTGAAGGAGTACCGAAAATTGCGACCGGTGCTGAGGAGGCTTTGCGCGCGCTTCAGGTCGTTGGTCTGACCGCGGAGCGATCCGAGCACCTGCTTCACCGGGCTCATGTAGCGGTCGTAAGGCGTGAAGCCCGCCGGAGTGCCGAGGTCGATCCCGGCGAAGGCGGCGGCTTGTGCGATGAGCAGACCGGAGAAAGCGATGAGTGAGGTTTTGAAGGTCATATACGGACTCGGTGTATGATAACTTGTATAACCATTATGCGTGCCATCCTCACTAACCTGGCAATGATTCAGGGTGGATTTGCTTTGCCTTCTCTGTGCGACGCGCTGTGCCGCATCAGAACAGCCTCGGATTTCTCAGGAATGCCCCTTCGGCCATCTCATTCTCGCGAACGAGTCAGATTAAAAGTGGTGCCAGTGAGTAGCCTGCCTCAGCGTCCGGCTGCGCGGCGACTTTACGCAGTTCGTTGCGGCCCGGCGTTGTTTTTGCGGAATGTCTCTTTGCGCAATCGCGCGAGAGAATTTATGGCAGTGCCCCGATGCACGCACTTCCCGATCCGCCTCGCCCGACGCAGCACGATCCCATCGCCATCGCGCTCGCGGAAGACATCGGCGCGGGCGATCTCACGTCGCGGTATTTTGTCGGCGCGGAAAAGCGGAAGGCGTGGATTTTTGCGAAGGAAGAAGCGGTCGTCGCGGGTGCGGACACGGCGGCGGACGTCTTCGGGCGCGTCGATCCGAAGACGCGGGCAAAGGTCGTTTCCCAAAATGGCAGCCGGGTGAAAGCAGGTGACAGCGTCATCGAGATCGAAGGCGCGGTGTGCTCGATCCTGACGGCGGAGCGGGTCGCGCTGAATTTTCTCCAGCATCTTTCCGGCATCGCGACGCTCACGGCAAAGTTCGTGAGACATGTCGGGCGGCGGAAGGCGCGCATCCTCGACACGCGCAAGACCACGCCAGGCTTACGCGCTTTGGAAAAGGCGGCGGTGCTCGCGGGCGGCGGCGTGAACCACCGTTTCGGGCTCTACGACATGGTGATGGTGAAAGACAATCACCTGCTCGCCGCGGGCCGTGTGGACGCGCTTCAGGAAACGATTTCGTGCTTCCGCAAAAAACATCCGGGCGTGCGTGTGGAACTCGAAGCCGACACGCTTGAACAAGTCGGTGAATTTTTGAAACTCAGAGGCGTGGATGTCATCCTGCTCGACAACATGAATCTCAAACAACTCTCCGCCGCGGTGAAGCTCGGGAAGGGTCGCGTGCAGTTCGAGGCGAGCGGCGGGGTGACGCTGGAAACGGTGGGAGCGATTGCCGCGACGGGCGTGGATTTCATCTCGGTCGGCGCGCTCACGCACTCGGCGCGTTCGATGGATTTTTCGCTGGAGTTGCTTCCGTGAAGTCGCTTGATGCCGAACTGCTGCGGACTTTGCGCGCATCGGTCTTCCACATTCCGCCGACGGAACTCGCCACTCAAACCGGCGCGACCCACGCCGCCGTGGTCGCGCAGATCGGCGAACTCCGTGCCGCTGGCTTCCACATCGACGAGCGCCCTGGCCTCGGCTACCGGCTCATCGCCGTGCCCGACCGGCTCATCGCCGCAGACCTGCAATCGCGCCTGGGCAACTGCGCGCTCGTCCGCGAAATCCTCGTCTTCGCCGAGACCGACTCGACCAACGATCGCGCCGCCGACCTCGGCGGGCGCGGCGTCGCGGGCGGGCTCACCATTTTCGCCGAGCGGCAGAATGCGGGGCGCGGACGCTTCGGACGCCGCTGGGAATCCGCCTCGCATCTCGGCCTGTGGTTTTCGCTGCTGCTGCGCCCGGTGTTTTCCCAGGAACACTGGCCGCGCCTCACGACCTGGGCCGCGGTCTCCATCGCGTCGGCGATCGAGCGCGCGGTCGGCGTGCGCGCGGAGATCAAATGGCCGAACGACATTTTCGTGAAAGGCCGCAAAGTCGCGGGCGTGCTCATCGAGGCGGACCACGACGCGGCGCAGGAAAGTTTCGCCGTCGTCGGCATCGGCGTGAACGTGAATCACGCGCCAGACGATTTTCCCGAAGAGCTTGCCGCGAAAGCCACCTCGCTGCGCGCCGCGACGGGCCGCATGATTGAGCGTCCCGCGCTCGCCGCCGCGATCCTGCGCGAACTCGACCGGCGTTACATCGACATGGACCGCCGCTTCGCCGAACTGGTGGCCGAGGCCACGCGGCGCGGCGTGCTCTTTGGAAAGTGGGTGCAGGTGCGCGCGGGCGATGTGCTCGTCGAAGGCGTCGCCGAAAGCCTCGACGCCAGCGGCCAGCTTCTCCTCCGCACCGGTGCGGGTGAACTGCGCGCGCTCAACGCCGGCGAGGTGACGCTCGCCGAAAGCGCCGTGCCATGAATTCCTACGTTCTCGTCGCCATCGGCAGCGCGCTCGGCGGCGTGCTGCGCTTCTGGCTCGCCGACTTGCTGGGTGGAAAACTCGGCGCGGTGCATCTCGGGACGGTGTTCGTGAATGTCACCGGCTCATTCGCCATCGGCCTCATCGCCGCGCTCGCGCCGATGCCTTTCGCAAAACAGCTTTTCATGGTCGGCGTCCTCGGCGGCTACACGACGTTTTCCACCTTCAGCCTGCAAACGCTCGAACTCGCGCACGAGCACCGCTGGTCCGCCGCGGGCGCGAACGTCCTGCTCTCCGTCACCCTCTCGCTCGCCGCCGTGTGGCTCGGGCATTGGTGCGGCGGCGCGCTGAGGCGGTGAGGCCGTGCTTGCGCGGGAATTTCGCGCGGTTATTTTCGCCAAATGCTTACCGATGAAATCCGCGCGCTTCTTCGCGCGACCCAATTCGTTCCCTTCACCGTGCATGTCACTGATGGCAGCGCGCATCACATCAAGCACTCCGACTATGCCTGGCTGATGCCAAACAATCTGGTGCTCTACGTTTTCGAGAACAATGCCGGCCAGCGCATTAGCCTCGCGGAAATCACGCGCATCGAGATGTCGGCGGAGGCGGAGGCTGCGATCGCCTCGTGACCGCCCGCCATCTCACCCTCGGCCACTCGCCCGACCCCGACGATGCGTTCATGTTTTACGCGCTCGCGGAGCACAAAATCGACACACGGGACTGGCACTTCGAGCACATCCTCCAGGACATCCAGACGCTGAACGAACGCGCCACGCGCGGCGAACTGCACATCTCCGCGATCAGCATCCACGCCTACGCGCACGTCCTCGACAAATACGCGCTGCTCCCGTGCGGCGCGAGCATGGGCGATGGCTACGGGCCGATGTTCGTGGCGAAAAATCGCGATGGCCTGAGCGAAAATCCGCGCTTCGGCGAAGTGCGCGAGTGGCTGCAAAAAAAGCGCATCGCCGTGCCTGGAAAAATGACGAGCGCGTACCTCGCGATGCAACTCGCGCTCGGCGAATGCGAATCGGTCGTCGTCCCGTTCGATGAAATTTTTGACGCTGTGAAAAGCGGGCGCGCCGATGTCGGCCTCATCATTCACGAAGGCCAGCTCACCTACGCGGCGGAGCAACTCGTCTGCATTCTCGATCTCGGCGTCTGGTGGAAGATCAAGACCGGCCTGCCGCTCCCGCTCGGGGGAAACGTCATCCGCAAAGACCTCGCGCCCGCCGACCGACGCGAGATCAACACGATCCTCGCCGAAAGCATCGCGTACGGCCTGAAGCATCGCGCCGCCGGAGTCGCCCACGCGATGCCGCTCGCGCGCGGTCTCGACACGGCGCTCGCGGATAAATTCATCGGCATGTACGTGAACGAACTCACGCTCGACTACGGCGACAAGGGCCGCACCGCGATCCGCGAATTCCTCGGAATGGCGCACACCGCCGGTTTCATCCCCGCGCCCGTCGAGTTGGAGTTTGTTGGATAGGGCATCCGATTCCGTCGGGCGCGAAGATTCGCAGGGGGCTCCATTCAGACGGCAGCGGTTATTTTAGAAACGCAGAGACGCAGAGAAGATTCCGAAACCAAAAATCTCTGCGTCCTCTGCGTCTCTGCGTTTTCAAAATACAGCATCCGATTGCCGTCCGTGTTCAGGTGATTACCATTCCACCCGCATGAATTCCCGAATCACCGCCCTGACCCTCTTCTCCGCGCTGCTCGCCGCCGCGCAGTTCCAACCGGCCCGCGCGGCGGAGGCGAAGATCGAATTCAACCGCGACATCCGCCCGATCCTTTCGGACAAATGCTTCTACTGCCACGGCCCGGACAAAAACCACCGGAAGTCCGGGCTGCGTCTCGATGTCCGCGAGGATGCGCTGAAGCCCGCGAAGTCCGGCGACCTCGCGATCGTCCCCGGCCAGCCCGACGACAGCGCGCTCGTGGCGCGCATTTTTTCCACCGACAAAGACGAAATGATGCCGCCGGAGGAAGCGCACAAAACGCTGAGCGCCGCGCAAAAGGAAACGCTCAAACGCTGGATCGCAGAAGGCGCGGAGTATCAGCCGCACTGGGCCTACATCACGCCGCGGCGTCCGACGGTGCCGGGGATTTCAGACTTCAGATTGCAAATTTCAGATTGGGAAAAGCGCGACGCCGCGCGTGGTGCGGAGTTGCGCAAACAGCAGGCGCGTTTGGAAACATGGGTGCGCAATCCCATCGACGCATTCGTGCTCGGCCGCCTCTTGCAGCAAGGCCTCGCGCCTTCCAAAGAAGCTGCACCCGAAGTGCTCTGCCGCCGCATCTATCTCGACCTACTCGGCCTCCCACCGACTCCCGAGCAAGTGAAAGCATTCGCCGCTTCCGATCTCTCAACCCTCTTCTCCTCCCCGCACTACGGCGAGCGCATGGCCGTCCCGTGGCTTGATGCGGTGCGCTTCGCCGACACGGTCGGATTCCACGGCGATCAGCGGATCAACATTTTCCCGTATCGCGATTACGTCATCGACGCCTTCAA
>JAYVRQ010000294.1:0-1806 GCA_043776145.1 Chthoniobacteraceae bacterium | reverse complement strand
CGTCCGTGCGGGGTCTGATTTCCATTCGCGGCCTGCTGTGCCCAGTGGTGACGGATTCGATGACGCCGCACAGCCTTTGAAACGAATGCCGCATATCGCGCAGGATGCGCCCGCTGAAGATTCCCACGAGAAGCAGCCCGATTCCCTGGGTCACTACAGTCCAGCAAATCTTTTGGAACAGCGCGGCCTTATCGAGATGGTCGGGTGCGGCGGACTGCAGCCACCAGAGCAGGAAAAGCGGCGGGACGATCGCGGCCCCAAGATTCAGTGTGCCTGTGAGGCGGAGCTTCTCCTCGACCTTCAGCCGCGCGAGGACGCGATGCGGCGATGGCAGCACTCTGGCTTTATGAACGATGGCGGACGGTGGTTCCAAGGGATTTGCTGTCTCCCATTTCTAAGCATTCCCTGCGCCGATACCGGGTCTCCAGTCATCACCGGGCCAGCGATCTGTCGCTGATTGGCGTCCCGGAGCGACACATCGAATAGCGGCCTCGTGTTACGTGCCGCGTTGTCTCTCAGAGCGATGCCGGTTTGTGTTTATGGGATTTGATCTTCGCACTGCGAAGCGATAGTCTCCGAAGCGATGTCACCCCACTGCTTCCGGCCTCCGTCATTCCCCTGCCCCGCCGCCGTCGCGCCAGCCGGGCGAGTCGCTGACCTTGGGGGACGGCAAGGCTATCAAATTTCGGATTAGTTAAAAAAGAACAGCCATCTCGCATTATATGAAACAGCATCAAGACAGTACCAGGCACTTGCCGAGAGAGTTCCAGATGCCTTCAATACACTCCAAATTTCCCACGAAAGAGCTGAACGTGGAGTATGAGGGTTGTGTCGGCGTGCATGATCATTGGGTGAAGCATCGGCACGAGTTTCCAGAATACGGAAGTGCTCGGGATTATCTGAAAGGTGTAATCGAGTTTTGCAGTGCCACCAGCACCCAACGCTTTTATTACCGGCGTAAGGGCCGACCGGGAATTGGATACTTTCATAGAGGCACTGGAACTTTCGCGGCCACTTCGGTGAACGGAGAGACCATATTTACCTATTTCCGTCCGGGCCCAGGGAGAATCGATTCCGTGGTAAGAGCTTGGCGCATGCCGGAAAATGAAACAGGGCAGCGAACGATGCCTCCGGGCGTGACGCCAAGGCATGCGACACCCATCAGAAAGCCATAGCTACATACTTGATTGTGGCCTTGTGTCGAAAAAATCGGATTAGGGCACTATAGCTGCAAAATCTATTATGAAAAATGCTAACACGAAAACAGAGTTGTCACCGAAACAACGGGAAGACCTGCTGGGTGTGTTGCGGGCTCGTTTTGAGAAGAATATGAACCGGCATAAGGGGATTGAATGGGGCAAGCTCGAGGCAAGGCTAATGGGGAATGCAGGAAAACTGTGGTCAATCCATGAGATGGAGAAGACAGGCGGGGAGCCGGATGTGGTGAGGCTGGATAAGAAGACGGGGGAATATATACTTGTGGATTGTTCGGCGGAGACGCCAAAGGGGCGCACAAGTGTGTGCTACGACCGGGAGGGATGGGAGTCGCGGAAAGAGCATCGCCCGGCAAATACGGCGATGGACTTGGCTGCGGCGATGGGGATCGAGCTTCTGACGGAGGAGGAGTATATGGAGCTGCAGAAGCTAGGGGATTTCGATGCGAAGACGTCGAGCTGGGTGAGGACGCCTGATGATATTAGGAAGCTCGGCGGGGCGCTCTATTGCGACCGGCGCTATGGCCGTGTCTTCGTGGGGCACAATGGTGCGCAGTCCTACTATGGCGCAAGAGCGTTTCGTGGCTCGCTG
>JAYVRQ010000293.1:0-22025 GCA_043776145.1 Chthoniobacteraceae bacterium | reverse complement strand
ATGTGGTGAATCACAACGGCTATCTGCTGCTCGAAGCGCCGACCGGCTCGGGCAAGACGCTGATGGCGGGGCACATCGTCGAGCGGTTTTCGCAGGCGGAGGAAGTGGTGTGGTTTTGGTTCGCGCCGTTCAAGGGCGTGGTCGGGCAGACGAGCGGTTTTTTGCGCGAGCAATTCCACGGGCTGCGGCTGCACGAACTGGGCGAGGATCGCACGGTGGCGGGGCGGAAGGGCGGCGATGTTTTCGTGACGACGTGGCAGACGGTGGCGACGCGGGTGAAGGACCGGCGCAATGTGCGCAAGACGGGGGAGTTGAATCCATCCATCGACGAGCTGATCGAGGGCATCCGCGCGGATGGGCGGCGCATCGGCGTGGTGGTGGACGAGGCGCATCACGGCTTCCACGGCGACACGCTGGCGGCGAAATTTTTCCGCGAAGTACTGCGGCCCGATTATACGATCCTCATCACGGCGACGCCGGACGATGCGGAAGTGCGCGAGTTTGAAAAGGCGATGGGGATCGCGGAGTTGCAACGCAGCCGCGTGAGCCGCGCGGATGCGGTCGAGGCGGGGCTGGTGAAAGCGGGCATCCGCTGCGCGGCGTATTTCGTCGAGGCAGGCAAGGAAGGGTTGGTCGATTTGGAGGCGACGGCGTTGCGCGAGGGCGTGGCGGCGCATCGGAAAATCAAGCGGCTGCTCGCGGAGGAGGGTTTCCGGCTGACGCCGCTGCTGCTCGTGCAGGCGAAGTCCGCGGCGGACGTGGCGAAGGTGAAAGCGCGGCTGCTGGCTCTGGATTTTACGGAATCGCAAGTGGCCACGCACACGGCCACGGAGCCGGATGCCGGGCTGCTGGAGATCGCGAACAACGAAGAAATCGAGGTGCTCGTTTTTGTGATGGCGGTGGCGCTGGGTTTCGACGCGCCGCGCGCCTTCACGCTGGTGACGATGCGCGCGAGCCGGGATGCGGATTTCGGCGTGCAGCTCGTGGGGCGCATCCTGCGGGTGCATCGGCGACTGCAAGGCCGCTCGCGGCAGCCGAGCACGCTGCCGGAGCCGCTGCGCTACGGCTACGTCTTCCTCGCCGACCCGGAGGCGCAGACGGCGGTGGATCTCGCGGGGCAGCGGATCAATCTAATTCAAACCGAGTACGCGAAAGTCAGCCCGACGACCATTGCCGTGCGTGTGGGCGGGCAGCCGCCGATGGTGCAACTGGCCGGAGCGGGCGGGCAGCTCGGCCTTTTCCAAACGCCACCGACAACGCCAGACGAGGCGGAGGCGGAGCCTGCGGGGGACGAATTCACGACTGGCGCGAATTTCGATTTCGGGAAGTTTTTTGGCGAGAGCGTGAATGTGAGCGGCGATGCCGATGCTGAAACGAAGCGGGTTCCCGGCACGCTCGCGACCTACCGCTACGCGCTCCGGGCAGGGATGCCGCGGCGCTTCAAGACGGTGATCTCCGCACCGAACGAAGTGACCGAGGAAGACTGCGCGAACCGTTTTCTCATTTCGACACGCGAGCTTTTCGACGCGCTCAAGAGCCGGATCAAAGTCGAGCGCAAGACGCTGGATGTTTTCACCGGACAGTTGGCGCTGGATTTTGTCGGCGCTGCGCTGGAGCCCCGGCGCGCGGCGTGGCTGGCACAGGAAGCCTTGAAAAAAGCCGGCGATTTCGACCCGCGCGAATTGCGTTTCGCGCTGCTGCGGAAAGCGGAGGCGGTGATGCGCGAGGAATTCATGGACGAGGCCGACGATCCCGAGAAGGTGAAGCATCTCCTCGACGTGCTGCTCACCGTGCATCCCGAACTGCTCGCCGCCGCCCAGCGCGCGACCCGCGCCACGACCGCCATGCTCGCGGACGCGGACGACTTGCCGCCGGAACTCGAGTCCGCCCAAGCGCTCCCGCACTCGCCGCGCAACGTGTATGGCGTGCTGCCCGCGGATTTGAACTCGTGGGAGCGTGGCTTTGTGCAGGTGCTCGAACACGACGCCAGCGCCGTCGTGCAATGGTGGCATCGCAATCTCCCCGGCAAGGATTGGTCGGTGAATGTGATGCTCCCCGACGGGCGCGGCTTCTACCCGGATTTCATCGTCGGCATCGCGGGCCGCAAGACCGAGGACGGCGTGCTGCTCGCCGAGCCGAAACTCGCTTTTGAGCGCAGCGATGAAATCCCCAAGACCCACGCCGACCACAAAGCCTACGGACGTGTGCTCGTGCTCCACCTGCAAGGCGGCACGCAATGGATGACCGTCCGCTACGACGAAGCGATGAAGAAGCCAGTGCTCGGCGCGGAGTTCCGGCTGAGCGACGCCACCGGGTACTAAAGAAATGGAAGTGGGTCGGGCGAGACTCGAACTCGCAACCAACGCCTTAAAAGGGCGCTGCTCTACCATTGAGCTACCGACCCGTTTCCGAGAAGAGCGTCGGGAAGTAATGCAACGCTTTGCGTGACGCAAGCGGGAAGCCGGATTATTTTGGAGGCCTTTTCCATGAGCGCATCCCTCGCCATTTCACGCCGATTCATCCTGCCCGCCGCGGGTGTGCTCGTGCTTTTTTTTGTCGGATGCCATTTGAAAAAATCCGCGACGCAGGCCGCGACTCCGGCGCTCGCGATGAAGGCGCTTTCGGGGAAGTCGATCTATTACAATGGTCCCGCGCGTCCCTGGTTGATCGCGCAGCGGCGCGATTTGATGATGGCGGACGATCTCGACGAAAACTCGGAGCTTTCGCGCGGGTTCGTGCAGGCGGTGGAGAATCCGAAGCTGTTTCGGCAACTGGATCGCCAGCATCATTTCGACACGCTGCTGCTGGTCGGCGATCCGAGCCAGTATCGTCCGCTGATCGAGCATCTGCTGGAGGCGAAGGACTGGACGCTGACTTATCTCGATCACACGAGCCTCATTTACAAACGCACCGCTGCGCGCGAGTGGCAGCCCGCCGATCTGGATGCGCTGGCGGCGACGTTCTCAGGGGAGCGGGACCGCGCGGCGTTCTTCGCGCAGGCGGCGGTGCGGCTGCTCGCGATCCGGCGCGGCGCGGATGCGAAGGCTTGTCTGGACAAGGCGCAGGCGCTGGATGACGGGCTGCCGGAGGTTTGGAATGGGATCGCAATTTTCCGTATGAATCGCGGCGAATGGACGCCCGCGATGACGAATGTGAATCGTGCTCTGGCGCTTGATGCGGACTTTCTCCCGGCGCTCGCGACGAAGACGCAGGTGCTGTATTCGACGAAAAAATTCAGCGAGGCGTATGATCTCTCGCGTCGGCTGATCGAGGCGCATCCGAACGATCCCGGCCTGCTTTTTTACCACGCGAAAATCTGCCACGAGGCGCACGCCTTCACGGATGAAATCCGCACGATGAGGCGGCTGGTGGAAATCGCGGACAAAGCGGGCTGGCCGGCCAGCGGCTACCGGCTCTATCTCGCGCAGGCTTACGCGAAGGATGGGCAGGCGCGTCCGGCGATCGAGGAATTCACGCGCATCCTGGCCGATGCGGATATTTCCAAGGAGCAGCGCAGCTACGCGGAGGACACGCTCGCGCAAATCAAAGAGCGGGCGAATCTGCGCTGAGCACCAGAAGAAGTTCGCGCAGCGTCGTGCGCGGATGGTGGGATCTCGCGACTGTTAAGTATGCCTACCCGTAACGCAGCGCCTCGATGGGGTCGAGGCGGCTCGCGCTGAAGGCGGGGTAGAGGCCGCTGAGGAGGCCGATGACCACGGCGAAGCAGAAGCTGATGAGCACGGAATCGAGGTCGATGACCGGGGCGTTTTCGGCGGGGGAAAAGAAGGTGATGATTTTCAAAAAACCGCTGCTCGCCACGAGGCCGAAGAGGCCGCCGATGAATCCGATGACGGTGCTCTCGACGACGATTTGGATGAAAATGTCGCGGCCTTTGGCGCCGATGGCGCGGCGCACGCCGATTTCGCGGATGCGCTCGGTGATGCTGGCGAGCATGATGTTCGTGATGCCGATGCCGCCGACGAGCAGTGAGATGGCGGAGATGAAGCCGAAGCTGACGCGCGTGTTGCTGATGCTTTTTTCGATGGTGTCGAACCAGTCCTGCCGCGTGTCGAAGCCGAAATCCTCGATGCCGCGATGGGTGGCGAGGACGACGTTGCGGACCTGGTCGAGCGCCTCGTCGAAGCGGGCGAGGTCGCCGACCTGGAAGTTGAGGCCGTCGAGTTTGAATTGCGGGCCGCTGTCCACGGTGCCAACGACGTTCGCGGATTTGAACTCCCAGAACATCGTGGTGATCGGCATGATGATTGTGAGGTTTTTCCGGTCGAAAGGATTCCAGCCGCGCATCCCGCCGCTGGAGCGCGGCGCACGCGATTCGCGGGTCGGCGGTTTCGGAGCCTTGATGCCGAGTTCGCGTTTGCGCTTGTCCTCGTCGCGCTCGTACAGCTCGAAAACACCGACGATTTTGAACGGGCGGTCGTTGACTTTGATCGTCTCGCCGATGGGGTCGAATTTGGGTTTTTCGGGCCAGAGTTTTTCCACGACGAGCCGCCCGACGACGCAGACGCGGAGGCCGAGTTCGAGATCGAGCGGACAGAGATTTCGCCCGGCGGCGACGACGTGTTTGTTGATGGGCACGTAGTCCGGCCAGCAGCCGTTGATTTCACCGCGAAAGGTATTGCCCGCGCGCTGCACGGCGGCGGGAAGCTGCGAAATGGGCGTGACGTAGGAGACGAGCGGCGCGGCGCGGGCGATGACTTCGGCATCCGCGACGGTGCGGCCCTGCGAGATTTCCGCGTAGCCTTCCTGATACGGCGGCACGTCCTGTGTGATGAGGCCGACGCGCTCGATGCCGCCGACCTGCTGCATGTATTCGCGCATCCCTTTCGCCATGCCGGCGGTGAGCGCGAACATGGAAAGCAGCGATGCGACGCCGAGGATGACGCCGAGCATGGTGAGGAAGCTGCGGAATTTGTGGGCCCAGATTTCCTTCAGGCCGATGAGCAAGCCGAGCCAGAGATTCATGCCGGTGCGAGGGATTCCTCCACGATTTTGCCGTCCTGAATGCGGATTCGGCGCGGGGTTTGTTCGGCGATTTTATGGTCGTGCGTGACGAGCACGATCGTGCTGCCGGCTTCGCTGAGTTCGCGGAAAAGGGCGAGAATGATCGCGCCGGTTTTCGAGTCGAGATTGCCGGTGGGTTCGTCGGCAAAAATGATTTTCGGCCGGTTCACGAGTGCGCGGGCGATGGCCACGCGCTGCATCTGGCCGCCGCTGAGCTGGAGCGGCGTGTTTTTGATGCGGTTGGAAAGTTCCACCCGCTCGATGGCGGCGATGGCGCGCTCGCGGCGCTCGCGGGCGGAGACGCCGGAGTAGATCATCGGCAGCTCCACGTTTTGCAGCACGTTGAATTTCGGCAGCAGATTGAAGCTCTGAAAGACGAAGCCAATCTTGGCATTGCGCAGTTCGGCGAGCCGGTTCCCGCCGGCTTTCGTCACGTCGATGCCGTCGATGTGCATGGTGCCGGTGCTCGGGGTGTCGAGGCAGCCGAGCAGGTGCATGAGCGTGCTTTTTCCGCTGCCGCTTGGGCCGATGATCGAGGCGAATTCGCCCTGCGCGATGTCGAGCGTGATGCCGTCGAGCGCGAGGATTTCCTGCTCGCCGACGAGGTAACGCTTGGTCACGTCGCGGAGTTCGATGAGCGCCATGCGCTACGATTTCTTCTGCGCCGCGCGGCCCGGCTCCACGAGCAGGATTTCCTCGCCCGCGCTGACGCCGCTGAGCACCTGCGCGAAGTCCGTGTTCGTCACGCCGATTTTTACCTCGCGCTTTTCGGTGCTCTCGCCGTTGCGGACATACACGACTTTGCTGCGGCCCTCGCCTTTGAAGACGGCGGCGATCGGCACGCTCACCGCATCCTCGGCGCTGGCGATGGGGATGACGATGGTCACCGTCATGCCCGGTCGCAGCCGCTCGTGCGGGCGGTCGATGAGCGCCTTCACCTGAAAACCTTTCACGCTGTTTTTCGCGACGGCGACGGGCGAGATGAAGGAAATCTTCGCCTCCATCTCGATGTCCTTCAGCGATTCGGCGCGCAGCTTCACGATTTGGTTCGGCGAAAGCGCGCGGTAATCGACCTGGTTGATCTGCATATCGACGAGCAGCTTGCTCAGGTTCGCGATGGTCATCAGCGTGGTGCCGCTGTTCACGCTCGCGGCGGCGATGACGACCTGGCCGACGACGAGCGGATTGGTGGCGGCGAGCACGGTGCCATCCATCGCGGCCAGCACTTTCGTTTTGGAAAGGCGGTCTTCGACGAGCTGGAGTTTGCGCTGCGCTTTGGTCAGGCCGTTTTGCGCGATGGCGTATTCGGAGTTCAGATTGTCGAAGACCTCCGTGCTGATAAGCTTCGCGTCGGCCAGATCCTTTCCGCGGTCGAAATTGTTTTTCGCCCGCTGCATCGAAAGATTCGCGCCTTCGATTTCCGTGAGCGCGCTTTCTTTTTCCGAAAGCAAATCGCGGTCGTCGATCTCCACGAGCAAGTCGCCCTCTTTCACCTGATCGCCCGGCTCGACGTGGAGCGCCTTCACCCGTCCGCCGACTTCGGATTTAACGTCGATCTGAAACGCCGGGGTCACATCGCCGCTCACCTCGACCGTCGAGTCGATGTCGCGCTTTTCCACCTTGGCCACGAATTTTTCCGCCACCGCATCCGCCTTGCTGTTTGAGAGCAGATTCCGATGACCGCAGGCGTACCAACCGCCGTAGCCGAGGGCGGCGAGCAGGAGCAGAAGCAGAAATTTTTTCATGGAAAGCGTACGGGGAAGGACGGCAGGGGAAGTGTAATCAGGTCAGTGGATGGCGCAATAATACGAGTGCGTAGAATGTGTCTGAAGTGACCTTTTCGCGCGAGGGCTCTTAGGCGCGGCGAAGCCGTGTGCCCACCAACTGCGTTTTACTTTGCGGTCAACACGTCGGCGAACTGCCGGGTAAGGGAGATGATGCGGTGGCAACTCTCGGCGTGCCAGACGCGGACGGTGCCAGCGTGGTTTCCGGCGATGAGCGGGCCCATGATGTAAAAGTTCGCGCTGGCTTCGTAGCGTTCGTTGATGACGAATCCCCGTCGCGAGGCGTTGGGCGCGCAGAGTTTTCGGCGGAGGAGATTTTGCACCAGCGAAGCGGGGGAGCGCCCGAGGTCGGTCGTGCCCACGCAGCCGATGGTGATGCCGACGGGGGCGTCGCGTCGCAGCGGGGGCTGGTCGCGATCGGGCTTGTAGAAAAAGCCGGGGTTTTCCTCTTCCGCCGCGGCGAGTCCGCTGAGCTGGCCTTGGATGAATTCGAGTTTTTCCTCGCCCACGAGGCGATCCACCACGCCGAGGTATTCCGGCCCGGCGCGGCGTTGCAGCCGGCCAATTTCGACTCCGACGCGGGCGACGAAATCCTCTTGTTCGCGGGGCGCGAGTTGATCGAGCGCGGTGAGGATTCCGGCGGAAACTTCGGCGTGCATATCCGCGATGCTGGCACCTTGCGCCCTGGCGCTGGCGACATCCCGGGTTACGGCCTCCAGGATTTCCTGCGCCGTGCGCGCTTCCCGCTTCACCAAAGTCTTGAGATTTTCCGGCGGGAAACCGGCCGGGTGCGGCGCGGGATTGATGCGGTGCGGAAATTCTCCGCTGGGAGACACCACGAGGAATTTGCCGATGCGGCTGGCGGCGGCTTTCGAGTTGTTCAGCAGATACAAGGCTTCGAGCGCGCTGGCATTCGATCCGGCGATGAGCACCTGATTGTTGCGGCGGCCAGCCGGGGTCTGGAGAAAATCTTCGATCTTGCGAAGATTCGCGGGCAGGGAAGGCACATATAAATCCTCGATAAAACAGCCCTGCGGATTGGGGCTTTTGGGCTTCAAATTTTGCCACGCGCAGTCCTGCGGACTGCCGATCGCGAGGACGACTTTCGTCGCGCGAAGGGTGGCCGGGTTTCCCGATGGCAGCGATAGATCGAGGATGTAAGTGTCCCCGCTTTGCCGAATGTCGAAGGTGTCGCCGTGGAGAAGTTCACATTCCAAAATCCGGTGCGCGGCAGCCTGGTGGAGCAGCGCGGAAAGGCGCTCCTGGATGTAAAGTCCGAAGGCAAAGCGGGGAATGAACAGGTCATCCCAGCGCCCGCTTTGCATGGCGTGTTTGTTCGCGCGGAGCCATTGGGCGGTCAGCACTCCGGGCTCTTCACCGGCCTGGTCAAAGATGCGCTCGCTGTTCTTTCCCAGCCACTCGACGAAGGCTGCGCGTTCTTTTTCCAGAGGCAAAAACTCGCGCAGGGAGGAGATGAGGAGCGAGTCCCGACCTGAGCGCGAGCCGTAGGGAACGCCCGCCCAAAACTCGCCGGATTTTTCAATGACGACGATCCTTGCGGGCCTGGCCGCGGGATGGCTTTCCAGACACGCAACCAAATGGATGAGGATGTAGGCCGAGGAGATTCCTGAGCCTACGATGGCGATGTCATATTCACGGTCATTCGCGGTCATTTTGGTTCCTGCGCAGGATTGAACCAAGCGCGGGGCGTGCCACCGCTTTCCCGAATAAGGGCGCGCGCGCATTCAGGCAGGCACCCGCATCGCTTCCCCATCGCAAGCGATCTCCGTCGTCGCAGGTGATGAGCCGGTGCGGATGATCCGGGCGGGATTTCCCACGGCGGTGGAGAAATCGGGCACGTCGCGAATCACGACCGCGCCCGCGCCGATCTTGCACCATTTGCCGATGTGCAGGCACGGGATCACCACGGCTCCCGCGCCGACATGCGTGCCTTCGCCGATCTCGACATGCCCGCAGAGCGTGGCGTGCGGAGAGATGTGCGCGTAGTCGCCAATGACGTTGTCGTGGTCGATGCTGGCTGCGGTGTTCACCAAAACATGGGAGCCGATGCGCGTGCCGGCCTGCACGATCGCGCCGTGCAGCACCATCGACCCGGTGCCGATGAATGCCGTGGGCGAAACGATCGCGCTGCCGTGAATGGCGGCGGCGTAGTCGGCGTGGAGCAGCGCGGCGAGTTCGGCCCTGCGCAAATTGCTTCCCACGCAAATGATGATCGGCGCATCCAGTTTTGGAAATCCCTCGCCGAGAAGGCGGATGCCATCTTCGACTTTGAAGCCGCGGAGTTTGGCGTGGGCCGGGTTGTCATCGAACACGCCTTTGATCGCAAAACCGGAACTCTCCAGAATCTCGCGGATCACATTGGAGTGACCGCCGGCTCCGTAGAGGTAGATGGTTTTTTTCGCAGTCATGCGCGACCGCCGGTGAGTTCCCGCCGCTCGTCGGGCACGGGTTCGGGGGGTGGTTCGGGGATGGGTGGCGCGCCTTCCTTTTGAAGCTGGAGGCTCTCCGGCGTGTATTCGGGGATCGCGCGGATCAGGAGTTTTTTCAAACCCTCGCCGTCGGATTCATCATGCACGAGCGCGGCGGCGATTTCATTAACGATCACGCGGACGAACGTGTGATGCTGCGGCTCGGAATCGAGGCGGCGGATTTTCGGATGTTTCGTCGGGCTCACATTTTCGCGGCTCAGGCTCAGTTCCTCGTGCATTTTTTCGCCGGGCCTCATGCCGGTGATCTTGATCTCGATGTCCTCGTGCGGCTTGAATCCGCTCAGTTGGATCATCTGCACGGCGAGGTCGTAGATGCGGACGGGCGTGCCCATATCGAGCATGAAAATGTCGCCGCCTTTTCCGAGCGCGGCGCTCTGGAGCACGAGCGACACAGCCTCGGGGATCGTCATGAAAAAGCGCGTGACATCCTCGTGCGTGACGGTGATCGGCCCGCCGCTGCGAATCTGCCGCGTGAACGTGGGTACCACGCTGCCAGAGGAGCCGAGCACATTTCCAAAACGCACGGCCATGAACTTGGTGTTGTGCGTGCGTGTGGTGAGCGACTGGATGAAAATTTCCGAGAGCCGTTTCGTCGCGCCCATCACGCTCGTGGGGTTCACGGCCTTGTCCGTCGAGATGAGCACGAAACGCTCGACGCCGTGCTCGATCGCGAGTTCGGCGATGAGCGCGGTGCCGAAGAGGTTGTTGCGGATGGCCTCGCCGGGTTGCGCTTCCATCATCGGCACATGCTTGTGCGCGGCGGCGTGGAAAATCACCTCCGGCGTGAAGCGGCGGAAGATCGTCGTCATGCGGTCGCGGTTGCCGATGTCGGCGATGATGGGGACGAACGCAGCGCCCTTGTGCGTCTCGTGCAGTTCCTGCTCGATGATGAAAAGGCCGGGCTCGGATCGCTCGACGAGCAGCAGTTTTTTCGGGCCGTGGGAAAGAATCTGCCGGCACAGTTCGCTGCCGATGCTGCCGCCCGCGCCAGTCACCATCACGCGCCGCCCGGCGATGATTTCCTTCACGGCGGCGCTCTCGATTTCCACGGGATCGCGTCCCAGCAAATCCTCAATCTCCACTGGGCGCAGCGTGCTGACGCTGACGCGCCCCGTGGCGAGCTGGCCCATGGAGGGAATGATGCGGCAGGAAAGTCCGCTCGTGCGGACGATGTTGACGATTTCCTGGATGCGCTTCGCCGGAGCGGAAGGCATGGCGATGATGATTTCGTCGATCTGATACTTGGCCTGATAAACGGCGATTTCCTCCGGCTGGCCCGCGATGGGGATGCCGTGCATCCGGGAAATTTGGTGGCGGAAATCATCGAAGAACGCGACGGGCACCATGCCGTGCCACGGCTTGTCGATGAGATCGCGCGCGAGTGCCGCGCCGGAATCGCCCGCGCCGACGATGGCGACGCGCGAGAGCTTGTGGCTCCTGTCTCCCGTTCTCCGGTAATTGCGCAGACGGACATGGCGGAAGGCGAGCCGGGTGCTGCAGAGCGCGAGAATGGTGAGGACGTAATCCGTGAGGATGACGCCGCGCGGCGGCGCAAAGTGCAGGCCCCAGCCCATGCGGGTGATCGCGATGAAAAATGTGGCTCCGGTGCAGCCGAGAAACATGCGCTTCAGATCGGGCGTGCTGAAATAGCTGAGCAGACCGTCGAACTGACTGCAGAAGAAAAGGCAGGCCAGTTTCACCCCGAGAACGATCAGCGTGATCTCGAACAGACGCGGCTCGAAGCGGTCGGGCACGTCGAAGTCGAAGCGCAACTGGTACGCGAGCCACAGGCACAGCGAGAGGACGACGCTGTAGAGGCCACCGAGGACGAGCCGGCGGATCCACGGACGGTGCAGGACCGCGAAGAGAATCGTGTTCTGGATGTTTGGTTTCATGTGCGCTTCTGGGTGGGATGCGGAGTTTTGCTGATGATGTCGCAGACGCGCGCGTGGTCTTTCGCGTCAAGGCTGGAGCCGCTCGGGAGGCACAGGCCGCGTTCAAAAAGATGCTCGCTCACGCCGCCGCCGCGGGTGCGTGCTCCGGCAAAGACTGGCTGCAAATGCAGCGGCTTCCACATCGGGCGGGATTCGATATTCTCGGCTTCGAGGGCGAGCCGCACGTCTTCGCGCGTGGCTCCGAATTTCGCGGGGTCGATGGTGAGGCACGTCAGCCAGCAGTTCGGCGTGCCGTGGCCGGCGATGGGCATGAACTCGATGCCGGGCAGCGCGCCGAGCACTTCCTTGTATCGCGCAAAATTTTTCCGCCGCGCGGCGACGCGGTCAGGCAGCGCCTGCAATTGCCCGCGCCCGATGCCCGCGAGCACGTTGCTCATGCGGTAGTTGAAGCCGACTTGCGAGTGCTGGTAATGCGGCGCGGGATCGCGCGCCTGCGTCGCGAGATAACGTGCTCGCTCGATGAGGCTCGCGTCTTCCGAGATGAGCATTCCGCCGCCGGAAGTCGTGATGATTTTGTTCCCATTGAAAGAGAACACGCCGAGCCGGCCCTGCCCGCCGGACTTGCGCCCCTTGTAATCCGCGCCCAGCGATTCCGCCGCATCCTGGATGATCGGCACGTCGTACCGCGCGCACGTTTCCACGATCGGATCGTAGTCCGCGCACTGTCCGTAAAGATCGACGACGATGACGGCGCGCGGCAGCCGACCGCGCGCGGCGCAGTCGGCGAGTTCCTCCGCGAGCAAGGCCGGGTCCATGTTCCAGCTCCGCGTTTCGGAGTCGATGAAGACGGGATGCCCGCCTTCGTATGCGATGGGATTCGCGCTCGCGCTGAAGGTGAGCGACGAGCAGATCACTTCATCGCCCGGCTGCATCCCGAGCAGCCGCAGCGCGAGATGAATCCCCGCCGTCCCCGACGACAGCGCGGCAGCGTGCGGCACGCCCACGTAGCTCGCGAATTCTTTCTCGAATCCATCGACGTGCGGCCCGAGCGGCGCGATCCAGTTCGTCGCGAACGCTTCCTTCACGAGTTCCAGTTCCATCCCGCTCATGTGCGGCGGTGAGAGATAGATTCGATTCATAAAATGGTTTCGGTTCCGGCGGTGGCGGTGGCGCGATAAAGCGGGAAGTATTCCCCGCCCGCGAGCGTCACGCCCTCGCGCTCGCTCCAGCGCGTCCGCGCGTCCGCGAGCGCCTGACATTTTTCCGCGTCAAGAATCCAGCGCCACACCGCGAACTCGTGCGTGCGGTCGGAAAATCCCGATTTGAAAAGGAACAGCGAATCCCGCTGCCCGCCGAGTCCGCCACCGAGATGCAGGACTTTGCGGCCTTCCTCCGTTGTGGCGATGCGCACTTCATCAAGCAAAAGTTTCGTCGGCCCCATCCGCAGAAATTCCAGAGCCGTGCCGCTGAGATGATACTGCACGATGTCGCCGGTGAAGACGAAGAGCGCGCCCGCCGCGAGATCTTCACCCGCGAGCACGACGAAAAGTCGAGCGGCCCCGCCGAGGCTCGCGAGCAGTTCGTCGAAGTAAGCGCGGTCGAAAAAGTAGTATCCGCTGGCCTCCACGCGCTGCATGTTTTGGAGATAGATTTCGACGAAACGCGCGAGGTGTTTTTTCTCCCGGTCCTCCATGACGACTAAGCCGGCCTCGCGCGCTTTTTGCGCGATGCGCCGATGCTCGCCGCGCACGCGCCGCCGCTGCTCGTCGAGTGGGAGCGTGAGGTCGATCGAGACCGTCGTGCCGGATGGAACATACTCGCCAAGTCCGGCCACGACCTCGCGCTGCGGCAGAAGCGGATGCAGCCGCGAGAAGAGCGACGCCACGCGCATCCCGCGCAGCGAAGTCTCGAGCGCGCTCTGAAATCCGCTGACGCTTTCCGACGCGGGCAGCGCGCTGGAGGCGATCGGACCGGGATAGCCGTACACCGAATTCGCATCGCACCAGCCGCGCCCGGCTTCCTCCAAACCCGGGACGGTTTCCAGCGCGCGGATCAAGAGCGGGAGCGCGATGACGCCCGCTTCATCGCGATAGACAAACAGCCGCGCCGCGCCTTCGCCCCGGCGCTCGGCGAGCGCGTGGTAGCCGGGCAGGTGATAGAAATCGTGCGCGGCGCATTCCGCGAGCACGTCCGTCCATTCGGTGCTCTGCGAGGCGTCGAGGATTTCCATTTGGGAAATAGGCGAACGGGAATTCATGGGGCTTTTTTCCCGGCAAAATTGGGAGCCTCGGTGCCGAGGAATTCGGTGGAGCTGAAATGATTTTTCATGCTCACGCCCTCCGCGAGAAAGACGGTGCGGACAGTGCCGGCGAGGATTTGCAGATCGAGCAGGAGCGAGCAGCGATCGACGTAATCCACGTCGATCTCGAATTTTTTTTCCCACGGCACTTCGTTGCGCCCGTTGATTTGCGCGAGGCCGGTGATGCCGGGGAGCGCGTCGTGGCGGCGCATCTGCTCGGGCGTGTAGCGCGGCAGGTAGCGCATCAGCAGCGGGCGCGGGCCGACGAGGCTCATCTCGCCGCGCAGCACGTTGAGGAGTTCGGGCAGTTCGTCGAGGCTCGTGCGGCGCAGCCAGTTTCCAAACGACGTGGCGCGCTCTGCGTCGGGCAGCGGGTCGCCGTTCGCGTCGTTCGCGTCGAGCATCGTGCGAAATTTCAGCATCCGAAACGCGCGGCCTTTCCAGCCCGGACGGTCCTGGCGGAAGAGCACGGGCGCGCCGAGTTTCACGCGCACCAGCAGCGCGAGCAGGGCGAACGGGACGGCGAGAATCAGCAGCGCCGGGATGGTGACGGCGAGATCGAACAGGCGTTTGCCAAAGGTGCGGTAGCTCATGCGCAGTGGGCCGCGGGGACGGCGGGTTGGGAAGGCGGGGCAGTTTGCAAAAGCTCGGCGTATTCGGCGTGGATGCGGGCGAAGACGACGCGCTCATCAAATCGCTCCGCCGCGAGCCGCCGCCCCGCCGCGCCCATTTGCGCCGTGAGCGCGGGATCGCGCAGCAGGCGCAGGATCGCGGCGGTGAGCGCGGGCACGTCGGCGAGCGGCACGAGCAGGCCGTTTAATTCGTGGACGACAGCTTCGCGGTTTCCTTTCACATCGGAAACGACCGCGGGCACGCCCATCGACGCGGCCTCCATGACGACGCGCGGCACGCCCTCGAACAGCGACGGCAGCACGAGCAGATTCATCATCGTGTAAAACGCGGGCAGCTCCGCGTTCCCGCGATGTCCAACGAAGACGCAGCGATCCGCGATGCCGTAGTCGGTGGCGATGGAAGGCTCGACCGCATCCGGCTTTCCCTTGTCCGCCGCGCCGATGATGAGGAAGCGCGTGGCGGGCTCGACCGCCGAGATCGCGCGCGCCGCGGCCATGAAATCGAGGAAGCCTTTCCGCCGCCCCGCGAGCCGTCCGACAAAGCCGACGACCGGCGTGCCCACCGGCAGCGCGTGCGCCGCGCGCAGCCGCGTCGTCTCCTCCGCGCGCACGCATTCGGGCGCGAATTGTTCGAGGTCGATGCCGTTGCCGAGATGGCGGATCTTTTCGCGCGTGCAGATGCGCTCGTGGATCGCCGTCTCCATGTCCTCCCGGTTTTGCGAAAGGATGCGGTCCGAGCAGAGCGCGGCGATTTTTTCAAACGTGATGTAAAAGCGGCGCGCCCACGGCTTCATTTTTTCGTGGAAATAAAATCCGTGAACGGTGTTCACGACGACAGGCACGCCCGCCATGCGCGCGGCGAGCTGGCCGAGCAGGCCGGCCTTTGGCGTGTGCGTGTGGACGATGGTGAAACGCTCGCGCCGCATCACGCGCCAGAGATTCCACAGCGACGCGAGATCCTGAAACGGCGAGAGATTCCGGCTGAGCGGCACGGCGAAATGCACGATGCCGAGCGCCTCGAGTGCGCAGACTTCCGGGCCGTAAGTGGAGATGCCGGAAATTTCGTAGCCCGCTTCGCCGAGGCTGTACATCTGGTTTAGCAGCAGGCCGTGGAGGGAGGCGGCGACCGTGGAGACGTGCGCCACTTTCACCGGCGCGCGCGAGCCGTTGCGCGCAAGGAGGTCGCCCCGACTCGCGAGGCAGTCGGCGTAGATTTTCCGCTGCGCGGCGATGAAGTGTTTCCGGCTGAAACGCTCGCGGCCCGCGCGGGCCTCCGCGGCCATGCGCTCGCGCAGCGGCGCGTCGTCGGCGAGTTGCTTCATCGCCTGCGCCAGCCGCGCCTCATCGTAGTCGCGCAGCACGAAACCATCGCGCCCGTCGCGCACCACTTCACGGCAGCCGCGCGCATCGCGCGTGATCGCGGGGATGCCCATCGCGAGCGCCTCCATGAGGCACACCGGCATCCCTTCGCGGGAACTCGGGAAGACCATGACATCCGACGCCGCGAGGTGCGGGCGCACATCGCTTTGGAAACCGGCATCGACGATCTGCGGGCACGCGTGCATGGCCCGCTCATCGTCTTCGCTCAGGCCGCTTTCGTGCAGCGAATCGCGCACGCCGACGAGGAGCAGGCGCGCCTTCGGATGAGCGGGCGCGAGTTGTAAAAAAGCGCGCACGACATCGGCGAAACCCTTGAAGGAGGCGAAGCGACCGACGAAGACGAATACGCATTGCTCCGGCGTGAATCCCAATGCGGCGCGCAGATCGGCGGGGACGGGCGTGAAGCGTTCGAGATCGCAGCCGAGGCCGGCGGAGGAAAGCGTCCGCACGGGCAGCGCCGGAATCGCTTTCCGCAGACACACGGCATCGTCCTCGGTGAGCACGCAGATTTCATCGAAGCGTCGCGCCGAGAAAAGTTCCGCCATGCGGATCAGCGCGCTTTCGGGTCCGGTGCGCGCGGGGAAGGAGATGCCGTGGAAGGTGCCGATGGTCATCGGCCAGTCGCCGGTGCGCGCGAGGGCGGTGGTGAAAAGTGCGGCGGAGAAATGCGCGTGGATGAGATCGGGGCGGATGGTGCGAACGAGGCGGCGCAGTCTTCGCGCGGCGAGCGCGTGATCCAGCGGGTTCATGCCGCGCGCGAATTCGATGGAATGAAAGCGCACGCCCGACTGCTCCGGCGCGGCCGAGTCCCCGCCCCATTGACCGGCGGGCGCGCAAGCGACGTGGACTTCGTGACCGTTCGCGACTTTCTCGGCGCAAAGGTCGCTGAGGAAGGCGCGGTAGCTGACGACGTTCGGGATGATGATGAGCAGGCGCATGGTCAGTGGATCGCGGGTGCGGGTGCGGCGTGCGGCAGCAGGTCGCGGTAGGCGGCGTCGGTCTCCGCGCACATGCGGTCGAGGTCGAAGCGTTCCTTCACGCGAAGGCGTCCGGCTGCGCCAAAACGCCCGCGCAATTTCGGATCGCAAAGCTGCGCGAAGGCGCGCGCGACTTCCGGCGGATCGTTCGCGAGGAAGCCGGTTTCGCCTTCGAGCACGACTTCGGGAATCGCGCCGGAGCGCGTGGCGATGACGGGACGCTCCGCCGCCATCGCCTCGACGAGCACGAGCCCGAAGCCCTCGTGAACGGACGTGAGCGCGAACGCATCGAACGCGCGCATCATCACCGGCACATCCTCGCGAAAGCCCGCCCACACGACGTGATCGACGATGCCCAGCCGCGCCGCGCAGAGGCGCAGTTCCGCGTCGAGCGCGCCGCGTCCCGCGAGCACGAGGCGCGTGTCGCACGGGGCGGTTTTGTAGAAAAGCGCGTAGGCTTCGAGGAGTTTCGGGATCGCCTTTTGTTCGACGAGCCGGCCCGCGAATCCGATGACGAACGTGTCGTCTTTCACGCCCCATTCCCGGCGCAGCGCGGCGACTTTTTCCGGCGGCACATTTTCATAAGGCGCGGAGTCGATGCCGTACCGAATGGTGCGAACCTGCGATGCGGGCAGGCCGAGCGCGGGGCCGGTCATGTAGCGGTTCACGGCTTCAGAAATGGCGATGACCATTTTCGCGCGGCGCGCGACCCAGCGGCCCAGCGCGCGTTCGCCGGGCAGGCGGTGAAAGGGGCAGTCGTTGTGTTTGCTGATGAGGAGCGGCGTCGCGTCGTCGCCGCGCACGGCGAGGGCGGCGCGCGTGTAGAGTTCCGCGGGTGGAAGATGCGCGTGGATGAGATCGAAGCGCGTCCCGGCGAGGATGGCGCGCAGCAGATTCAGCGGACGCGGGTCGCCGTAAAAACGCAGTTTTAGAAAGTCCACGCGCGCTCCCAATTTCCGCAGTGCCGGAGCCCAGTATCCCTGCCCGCGCAGATACGCGACGGTGACGCGCCTTCCCGACGCGAGCTGATGTTTCACCAAATCGAAGAGGTGATTTTCCGCGCCGCCGCGCTCGATGCCGGTGATGACGTGAAGGATGTTCATGCGTGGGCCAGGTTTTGCGGAAATGTCGGAAGGTCCGGTGCGGTGGGTCTTTGGACTGCGCAGACTTGTCTGCGCTTTGCGGAGGCGGAAACTTGTTTCCGGCGGAGGGTCGAAAGCCCGCGCGCCCACCACCGCGGACAAGTCCGCGCTGCCACAAAGCGCAGACAAGTCTGCGCAGTCCAAAGCTCCCGGTCGCGCGCGGGTTCGAGTAACGGCACGGTGCGCGCGGCGAGTCGCTGCACGGCGATCGCGATTCCCAAAAGCACCCAGAGCAGCCGCGCCACATACGAGGACGGGATGAGCCAGACGGCGGCCTGATTTCCAAAGACCAGCGCGAGCAGCCAGATGAACGACGCGCGGAACGTGGTGCCCAGCAGCGCGTCGTTGCAGGCCGCTTCGGCGCGACGAAAGGCGGACGCCATCGCGATGATGAAGACGCCTGTGGCGAAGAGGCCGATCATTCCGGCGTCGCACAGCGACTGGAGAAATTGGTTGTTCGCGTTGGCCCGGCCGCCATCGGGTTTCGAGAGGTCGAAGTATTGCCGTGCTCCGTAGGATGGCAGGGCGTTTGCGAAGCCCATGAAGCCGACGCCGAAGACCGGGTTGTCGAGGATGACGCGCGCGGCGAATTTGGTGGAGACCATGCGCAACTCGGCGCTCCTGCCGACTTTTCCGTGCGTGAAACGGTCGATGAGCGTTTTCGCCATCGTTTGCCCAAAGGTCGCGGATGCGACCGCCACGCAGAACAGGAGCATGGGCAGCATCCAGAGATATTTCCGAGTGAAGGTTTTTACGGCATCTCCCTGGATGCCGAAAATCAAAAAGAGAATCGTGGCGACACCGGTGCCGAACATCGCGCCGATGCCCGCCGTGAGCACGATGCCGCCGCCGAAAAGAAACACGCCGCCGGGTTTCCACGCGCAAAGATAAAAGATGTAGCCGAGCAGCAGGACGAAGCCGACGGAATCGCCGACCGGCCCGAAGTACCGCTGTTCGCCGCGCTCGATCCCCTGCACTTCGCCGATGATGATGCCGCGGCTCGCGCCGAAAAAATTGATGAACTGGATGACGCCGAGAATGAGCAGCGTGCCGAGGACGATCTGCGCGCAGCGCCGGGCTTGCGGCGTGGTCTTGATCGACTGCGCGAGGACGGGGGCGATGGCGAGTTCCGCGATGAAGCGCGCGAGGGAGGTGATGGAGCGCGTCATTTGCAAATTCCCGAAATGCGCAACTGATGCCAGGCTCGCCAGAAATTGGATGCCGAGGAAAACGGCGGCGGCGAGGTAGAGCGGACGGTCGGCGATGAGTTCGCGTCTCAAGATGATGGAGAGGCCGGTCTTGGCGAAAAGGGAGATCAGCACGACATCGACGAGGGTGAATTCCACCGGACCCACGGCGAGGAAAACGTAGGGATTTCCGAGGACGACCGCCTGGATCAACCAGAGGGCGGGAAGCGCCGCCGCGACGTAGCACGTCGGGAGGAGGAGGCAGCCGGCGAGGAGCAAGGAGATGAACGCATTCATGGCAGCGCGGGGAGCAGGCGGCTGAGCGGCTTGAGGCGCGTGCCGACGACGCGGTGCGCGAGGCGGAGCGTGTCGGTGTCGCGGAAGATGACGCAGTAGAGCGCGAGGTAAAAGAGGAGCGCGAAGATGCCGCCGGTCGCGATGGCGCGCGCGAGTTCGACGGCGGGGATCATGCGCCCGAGCGTGAATGCGGCGGCGGCGGCGGCGCTCGCGAGGAGCACGCCTTGCAGCGGGACGAGGTAGGTGCGGGCGTGAACGATCTGGCGGATGAGGATGAGATTCAGCGAAGTGGTGAACGCGCGGGCGCAGCCGATGGCGATGAGCGCGACCTCGAACGGCTGGCGCATGACAAGCGCGAGCGTGGCCACGGTGACGATGGCCTGGAGGATGTTCACGCGCATGAGATCGCGACCGCGACCGTTGCGCAGCAGGGCAGGGGAGCAGCTTCCGCGGACCCAGTTTTCAAACGCGGTGGGGATGAGAAGGAGCAGCGCCATTCCCGCCGAGGCGCGGTAGCTCTCGCCGTACAAAACGCCCACAAACCAAGGCAGCATCAGGGCTCCGAGGCCGATGGTGAAGCAGTAGAGCAGGCTGGAAAGTTTCACGACGCGGCCCGTCGCGAGCGCCTGCGCGCCGGGATCGTCGCTCGTCTCGCTGAGGTACGGCGCGACGAGATTGCCCATCGGCATGACGGTGACACTCACGAGTTTTCCCACGAGATCGACGGCGAGGCCGAGTAGCGCCATCGACGCGACGGAATGATGCGGCGCGAGCACGAGCATGACGACCGTGCCGCTGCCGAGCATCGCGCACGCTTTGTCGAGGATGGTGAGGAGGCCGAACTTTTGCGCGCGATTGATGAACTCCGTTTCGACGGGTTCGCGCTCGGTGCGGATGATGCGCCAGAGCTTGCGGTTCACGATGATGCCCTCGATGGCGGCAAGCGTGAAGAGCCCGCAGACGATGTGGACGACGCTCCCGCCGAGCAGCGCGATGGTCGCGAGCATGGCGGAGCGGGCGATTTGGAATCCCTGCTGGATGAGCAAAGCCGTGCGCGTTTCAAACAACGCGAGCAGTCCGTAGTGCGCGAGCAGCCGGACGAGCGTGGCGGTGACGATGGCCGCGATGCCCGCGAAAATCCACGGGTGCGTGGCGAGGATTTTGTATTCGGTGCGCGCGGCATACATCGGCCCGAAGACGACGAGCGCGATGATGCAGAGCGCGGCGGCGATCCAGCGGCGGCGCTGCATTCGCAGGAAAAAAGTGCCGCGCGCGTTGCGGCGTCCGGCGTCGGCGAGATAGCGCGTGAGGCCGCTGTTCGCGCCCGCCTCGAAGATGAGCGTGACGAGCCCGACCATCGCGGTGACCGCGGCGTACTCGGCGAAGAGCGGCTTCGGCATCGTGCGGACGAGTACGACGGACGCGGCGAAAGAGAGCAGCAAACCGGCGAGGTTCAGCCACCAGTTCGCGTGCAGCGCGGAGATGATTTTGTGCGGCGCGGGCATGATTTACGGACGGCTGGCGGCTACTTCGTTCAGGATGCGATCCGCGAGGGTCGGGAGGGAATGCAGGCGCTGGACTTGCGTGCGGAGGTGCTGGCCGATGGCGGTGCGTTCTTCGGAGCTGCGTGCGAGGAGGGCGGTGATTTTTTTCGCGAGATCGTCGGCGTCGCCGTGTTTGAAAAGCAAGGCGTCGGGATGGTCGCCGAGTGTTTCGCGGAACTCTTCGTTCGCGACGAGGCACGGGCGCGCGCAGGCCATCGCTTCCCACGCGACTTTGTCGCCGAAACCAGCGGGCGTGAGATTGACGTGGATGTCGCAGCGCGAGTAGTGCGCGGGTAGTTCGGTGGGTGGGACGGGTGGGGCGAAGGTGACGCGATGCGCGATGCCGAGGTCGGCGGCGAGTGTTTTGAGTCCGGCGAGGAAGGCTTCGTCTTTCGGCCCGGCGGTCGCGCCGAGGATCGTGAGTGTGCAGTCGATTTTCGCGATGGCGCGCAGCAGGGTCGCGTGATCTTTCACCGGCGAGATGCGGCCCACGCATAGGATCGCGCGGGGCTCGGGCTGGATCGTGGGATTTGGCGCGAAGAGCGTGGTGTCGATGCCCTGGCCGATGACGGTGAGTTTGTCGTGCCGGTGCGGATACGCGGACGGCAGGCTCGTGACCATGCGGTGCGAGGCGAGGTGCGCGAGTTTGAGCGTGGGTGTGAGGCTCGGGTGCGCGTACCACGTCACGATCGGGATGCCGCGCAAGCGCAGGACGGGCGCGGCGAGGATCGAGAAAATCGTAATCATGTGCGCGAAGCAGCCGTCGATGGGCTCGGTGCGCAGGATGTGGAAAAGGTGGCGGTAGAAATTGAGCAGGCGACGCGGCTCGCTGTAGCCGTGTTCGCGTCCGACGGAATAGACGTGGACGTTTTTCGGAACGTCGATGACGCCCGCGAGCATGGTAATGACGTGGACCGTCTCGCAGCGCGCGGCGAGTTCACGGATCCATTGCGTGGTGAAGCCGAGGATCGGGTGTTTGGTGTCGGTCGCGAGATTGAAGAGAAGCAGGTGTTTCGGGAGCGCGTGGCCGGAGCCGTTCGCCATTTTTTTCCAGATTGCGAGCTGGCCGGGGGTGTTGCGGGCGGGGTCGAGTTGGGGGCGGATATGCTCGCGCGCGGCTGTGCCCATGCGGATTCGCAGGGCGTGGTCTTCCACAAGCAGGGCGAGTTTTTCTGTGAAGGCGGCGGAGTCGCCGACGGGAACGATGTGGCCGGTCGAGCCTTCGGCGACGGCTTCGTCGGAACCACTTACGGCGGTGGTGACGATGGGGAGCGCGGAGGCGGCGGCTTCCATGAGGACGCGGGCGTAGCCTTCGTAGTCGGATGACAGGGCGAAGACATCGGCGGCGGCGAAGAC
>JAYVRQ010000292.1:0-22032 GCA_043776145.1 Chthoniobacteraceae bacterium | reverse complement strand
CTGATCGCGATTACCGCTTCGTCCTGGCCGATCACCTTGCCGCGCATCTCTTCCTCCATTTTGAGGAGCTTCTGCGTCTCGGCCTGTTCCATGCGATTGAGCGGGACGCCGGTCCATTTCGAGATGACGTGCATGATGTCATCCTCCGTGACCACGACCTCGCGCTCCTCGCGCTGCGCGCGCCAGTCGGTGAGGATGCGTTCGAGTTTGTCCTTCGCCTGCTTCTCCGTATCGCGGAGCGCCGCAGCCTTCTCGAAGTCCTGCGCTTTGATCGCGCCTTCCTTCCGGCCGCGGATTTCCTCGATCTCTTTTTCGATCTCCTTGACGCTCGGCGGACGGGTCATCGCCCCGATGCGCGCGCGCGCCCCTGCTTCATCCATGATGTCGATCGCCTTGTCCGGCAGGAAACGCCCGGTGAGATAACGATCACTCAGCTTCACGGCCTGCTCCAAGCCCTCGTCGGTGTAGCGCGCCTTGTGATGCGCTTCGTATTTGGAACGCAGACCTTTCAGAATAAGGATCGCCTGCTCGACCGTCGGCGCTTCCACTTTCACCTGCTGGAAGCGGCGTTCGAGCGCCGCATCCTTTTCGATGTATTTGCGGAATTCGTTCAACGTTGTCGCACCCACGCACTGCAACTCGCCCCGGCTGAGCGCGGGCTTGATGATGTTCGACGCATCCATCGCGCCCTCGGCGGAACCCGCGCCGACGATCGTATGCAGTTCGTCGATGAACAGGATCACGTTTTTCGTGCGGCGGATTTCATCCATCACCGCTTTGATGCGTTCCTCGAACTGGCCGCGATATTTCGTCCCCGCGACCATGAGCGCGAGATCGAGCGTGATGACCTTCTTGTCGCGCAGCAACTCGGGCACATTGCCCGCCGCGATCTCCTGCGCGAGTCCCTCGACGATCGCCGTCTTGCCCACGCCCGCCTCGCCGATGAGCACGGGATTGTTTTTCGTGCGGCGGCAAAGCACCTGGATGACACGCTCGATTTCACTCGCGCGTCCGATCACCGGATCAATCTCGCCTTTTCTCGCCAACTCCGTGAGGTCGCGCCCAAACGCGCGCAACGCCGGAGTCTTCGCGTCCTTCTTGCTAGAGCCGCTGTTTTCCGCAGGGCCGTCCTGCTCGGCTTCCGGCGGCGTGAAGTTCGGATCGAGTTCTTTCAAAATTTCATTCCGCGTGCGTTCGATATCGACCTCGAGATTTTTCAGCACGCGCGCCGCCACGCCTTCGCCCTCGCGGAGCAGTCCGAGCAGGATGTGCTCGGTGCCGACGTAGGAATGGTTCAGCGACTTCGCCTCCTTGCCCGCCAGCGCGAGCACCTTTTTCACGCGCGGCGTGTACGGAATGTTCCCGACCATCTTGGTCTCCGGGCCGGAGCCGACCTGCTTCTCGACCTCCATGCGGACGGTTTCGAGATCGAGCCCCATTTTCTGGAGCACATTGACCGCGACCCCCTGCCCCAGCTTGATGAGCCCGAGGAGCAGGTGCTCCGTGCCCACGTAATTGTGGTTGAAGCGATCGGCTTCCTTCCGGGCGAGGGCCAGAACCTGTTGCGCGCGTGGTGTGAAGTTATTCATCATGTGAATGTTGGATTGTCAGCGTTTGCCTTGGACTCCCTCAGTTTCGCGCGAATGAATTTCCAGCGCAAGGGAAGCGCGCACAATTCCGCAAAATTTATGCCGCAGAACGAAGTGATTGAGAATTCATGGAGCGGCGTGCGCAGTGCAGCGCGGACGTTAAACGCCCGAAGACCGCAGCAGGGCGTTTCTAATCCGGCTTCGCCAGATCGAGGAAGACGATGATTGAGGGGTTGCCGACGGGGGTGAACTGGTTGGTGAAGGTTAGGGTGCCGGTCTTTGGGTCGATGCGGAAAGTGGTGATGTTGTCGGCGCGCTGGTTGCAGGAATAGAGGAACGTGCCGGTGGGATCGAGGTTGAAGCTGCGGGGGTAGTCGCCGCGGGTCCACTCTTCGGCGAGGTAAGTGAGGGTGCCGGTTTCGCTGATGGAAAAGGTCGCGATGCTGTCGTGCAGACGGTTGGCGGCGTAGAGGAATTTGCTGTCGGGGGAGACGAGGATTTCGGAGGAGAAACTGCTGCCCGCGAAGTTAGGCGGAAGGCTGGAGATGGTTTGTCTCGGTGCTAGTTTTCCCTGCGCGGGGTCGTAGTCGAAGAGGGCGATGGTGGAGGCTTCTTCCTGGAGACTGTAGAGCCAGTGGCCGGCGGGGTGGAAGGCGAAGTGGCGCGGGCCGTCTCCGGGTGGGAGCGAGATGGCGGCGGGATCGTTTGGGGTGAGGACGCCGGTGCGGTCGTCGAATTTCCAGAGGAGGATTTGATCGAACGCGAGATCGGTGGAGAGGACGAAGCGGCCCGAGGGATCGGATGCGATCATGTGCGCGTGGGGAATGTCGTGGCCGCTGATCGCGAAGCTGCCGGGCGGTGCGTTCGTCGCTTTTTTCGCTCCCACGGTTCCCACATCTTTTTTCATATCGCTCGCGGGTCCGACTTTGCCGTCGGGTAGAATGGGGAGCACTGCGACCGAGCCGCCGAAGTAATTTGCGACGAAGACGAAGCGCCCGGACGGATGAATGCTGACATAGGTGGGGCCTTTCCCGCAGGAACTGACGGTGTTTAGCAAGGTGAGTTGGCCCGTGGAGCGGTCGATGGCGAAGGCGCTGACGGAGCCGGATTCCGCGTCGTCCACTTTGTCCGTTTCATTTGCGGAATACATCCGCGTCCCGGCGGGATTGATCGTGAGGCAACTCGGGCTCGAGGGCAGTTCAAACACGCCGGACGGCGACAATGCGCCGGTCGCGCGATCGACTTGGAACAGGTGAATGCCGCGCCCATTTCCGGGCGGCAGATCGACCTGGGTGGATCGCACATTTTTCAAAGGAGAGCTAAACGTGCCAACGTAAGCCATGAACGGCGCTTTGGCGTCGGCGGCCTGCGCATCGAGTCGCGGGGAAAAAATCGCGCCGCTGGCGAGCGCGGTGGCGATTTTCAAAAACGAGCGCCGGGAGATGGTAGGGGAAATCATGGTGGGCGGATGCTGCATGATTTCGGGAGGGTGACGATGCCGCATTTCCCAAGCGAAAAATGCAGACTCAGCACCCGGCGCGGCAGGCACATTCCGTGCTTAAAAAGGACTGCGAAGAAATGCCCGTTTCCCGCCATCGCGCTTCCGTATGCCTCAGAATCTGCAACCCATCACCGATCCATCCGATTACACTCCCAAAAGCGGACGCAGCGGCCCCGCTCCAATCACGCATCTGCCCGTCCCTGCCCCCGGCGATGCTGCCGATCCCGCTTTGGAAATTCGGAAATTGATCGAACAACTCCAGCTTTCCGCGCGCAATGCTCGTGCCGAGTCGCAGACGCTTCAGGAGGAAAAAGAGGAACTCAGCGTGCAACTCGAGAGTGCGCTGCGGCAGGTCGATCAATTGCGCTCGAACGAGCGGGAGATTCGTTCGCAATTTGTGGAAGTGACTTCGGTGATTCAGGAACGCGACAGCGCAGTGCAGGAAGTCGAGCGTCTGCGCCGCGCGGCCGCCGACACGCAGCGCCAGTGCGAGATCGCGATTCGCGAGCGCAACGACACACAGCGCCAGCGCGACGACCTCGCGCGCCGCCAAGCCGAGGATGCCAAATCAAAGCAGCAGGCGGTCACGCAACTCGCCGAGGCACAGAAGCAGACCATCACGCTCCGCCAGGCGCGCGACGCGGCGAACAATCAGAACTTGGAACTGAGCGCGAAGATCGCGCGGTTTGAGGACGATTTTGCGGAACTCGGCTACCAGCGCGATGCCACCCAAAAAACGCAGAAGCAGTTGCAGGAGGAACTTTCCCAACTGCGCCGCCAGCTCGGCACGGTCACCTCGGATCGCGATGCCACGGCGTCACAGGTGCAGGATCTCAGCGATCAGTTGGATGAGGCGCGGATGAAATTCCTCGATCATGTCGAGAAACATGCGGCGACCGGAGAAGCCGACGGCCAGCAGGCAGCGGCGCTGGCTGAAGCCCGGCAGCATGTCGCGAGCATCACGGTCGAGCGCGATGCGGCGCGGGTTCGCACGCAGGAATTGACCGCGGAACTCGAAAGCCTGCGCGCCCAAGTGGACGAGCTGCGGGAGCAGTTGAGCATCCCGAGCGTGCCATTTCAGGCGCACGAAGATTTGCTGCGCCAACTTGCCGGCATCACCGGGGAGCGCGACAAACTCGCGGCGCGCGAGCGGCAGCTTGCCGAGGAAGCCGACGCGCAGCAGCAGCATCTCGCGCAACTCGTCGAGCAGCTCACCACTGCGCAGTACGATCGCGAGCAGGCGCTCAACGCGCTTGCAGCGGGACAGCGCCAGTTTGAGCAGGATCTTTACGCGCGCGATGCGAAGCGCGCGGACGAGGCGGAGCATTCCGTGGAAATGGAGGCGCAGATCGCGGCCCTGCGCGCGCACAATGCCGGCATTGAGGAAGACCTCGCGGCGGCGAATCGCCGGGTCGTCGAACTTTCGGAGGCGCAGCACGAGACGCGGCAACTCGCCGCGCGCTTCGAGAAACAGCGGCTCGCCACGATCGATCTCGGCACACGGTTTGAAGCCGCCCAGCGCGACATCGTGGAGCTTTCCGCGAGTCTGGCCGAGGCTCGTCTCGCCGCGCGTTTCGCGAACAGCCGCGCCGCGAAAGAAGCGGCGGCGGCAATCAAGGAACAACTGCTTCCCGTCGTGGACGCGCATCAATTCGCGACTGACGAATCCCTTTCCAACACGGAGGCTGCGCTGGTCGAACGCGCCCGCCCGCTTGGGCCCGAGATCGCGGAAACGCTCAACGAAAAGGAAGCCCGCAGCGCGCTCAACGCGATGCGGCACTGCTTCCAAGCCTTCCAGAAAAACTCGAACGATGTCAGTCTGTTGAACGAACTTTACAGCCACGTCTATGGCTTTTCGGAGCGCGCGCGCGTCTCGGGTTACATCGCGCTGCACCGCCTCTGCTCGGCGTTCGCGCATCTCGTCCATGAGCTTTACGAGTACCCGGGAATGCTGAACGCCTCCACAATGCGGACCATCGGATCGACGACCGATTTTCTCATCACGCTGATGAAGGATCGCAACGTCGCGCAGATCAAAGACCCCGCGAAGGCGCTCGTCTATGTCGTCGATGACGATCACGATAATTGCGAGGCAATCAAAATGGCGATGGCGGCGTCGATGCTCCGCGCGAGCTGCTCGGAAGAGCCTTCCACGGCGCTGGCGGAACTCGCGGCGAGTCATTTCGATCTCATTTTTCTCGATGTGAATATGCCGGAAATGGATGGCTTCGAGCTGTGCTCGCACATCCGGCAAATCCCCGGCTATGCGAAAACGCCGGTGATTTTCCTGACCGGCATGACCTCACTGGAAAACCGTGTGCAATCGAGCTTGAGCGGCGGGAACGACTTCGTCGGAAAGCCCTTCAATCTGCACGAACTGACCGTCAAAGCCCTGACCTTGATCCTCAAGGATGAGTTGCTGATGGATTGAAGCGCGGTACAAAAAAGGAGCGCGGTTGCGGATCTCCGGGTAGCACGCTCGTCCCGAGTGTTGGTTTTGGCGTCCCGCCAAAACGAACTTTCTTCGAGGTGGATCGCAGGAAAAGCAAACGCGCTTCGTATGCGAAAGCGCAGGGAAGTTCGCGAAGGCGGGACGCCTTCGCCAACGCTCGGGACGAGCGTGCTACCCGGAAACCACCACTTAGCGTTTGCTGAACTGGAACCGCTTGCGCGCGCCGGGCTGGCCGGACTTTTTGCGCTCCTTCATCCGCGGATCGCGGCGGAGCAGCCCAGCCGGTTTGAGTAGCGGACGGAGTTCGGGATTGTGCTCGGTGAGCGCGCGCGAAATCGCGAGCCGCACCGCACCCGCCTGGCCGGACGAACCACCGCCGGTCGCATTCACACGGATGTCGAAAATGTTCACGCTCTTCGCCACTTCGAGCGGTTGGAGCACCGCGTTCTGGAGCGCGCTCGTCTTGAAGTATTCCTCAAACGGACGCCCGTTGATTTCGATGACACCCGTTCCCGGCGTCATGCGAATGCGTGCGACTGCGTCTTTGCGGCGACCGGTGGCGATGATTTCCTGAGACATGTTTTTGTAAAATGAGCGTTACTTGATTTCCGTCACCGCCGTCGGCAACTGCGCGGCGTGCGGATGATCCGCACCGCCATAGACTTTGAGTTTCGTGAAGGTCGCGCGCCCGAGCCGGTTGTGCGGGATCATTCCCTTCACTGCGCGTTCGACGAGCAACGTCGGACGACGCGCCCGGCGGGCCTTGAAATTCTCGGTCTTGTGACCGCCGACGAATCCCGAAAAACTCATGTAGCTCTTTTGCTCTTCCTTCTTCCCCGTCACGCGCACCTTGGCCGCATTGATGACGATGACGAAATCGCCGGTATCGACATGCGAAGTGTAGATGGGCTTTTCCTTGCCGCGTAAAAGATTGGCCGCTTTCACGGCGACGCGACCGAGCACCTGGTCGGCGGCGTCGATAATCCACCACTGGCGTTTTACTTCGTTGGCTTTGGCTGAAAATGTTTTCATATCGTCTTTCCCCGGAAAAGGGCGGGCAAACTAGGAGGCACGTTTTGTAGTGTCAACGGATTTGTTCGATCTTTGCGGGGCACAATGCGGCGCGGTTTTTCGAGCCTCGACAATCCGCGATGCGGCGCTATCGAACGCATATGAAATTTCCCGCTTTCCCCGCCGCCCTCGTCGCCGTGTTGCTTTTTTCTCCAGCCGCCCGCGCGGATGACCTCAAGGACATGGAGGGAATGTGGAAAGTCGAGTCGGCGGAGGCGGGCGGGCACAAGATGGAGACGGGTGATATTATGGAAGTCATCTTGAAAATCACGGGCGCGCGGTACGAAGTGCGGATCAAAGGCAAAATGGACGCCGGGACGCTGGAGTTGGATGAAAAGCAGAAGCCGAAGACGCTGAATGCGACGGACACGGAGGGAGAGGATGTGGGGAAAGTGGTGAAGGCGATCTACGAGTTGTCGGGCGATACGCTCCGCGTGTGTTATGCGCTCGATGGCGGCGAGCGTCCGACGGAAATGGCGACGAAGGAAGGTTCGCCGCTGCTGCTGATGACTTACAAGCGGGAGAAGAAAGCGGAGTAGCTTTACGGTGAAAGGTGGTCCCTTGCCCTGCGGGCAAGGCCGCGCCATCGTTTGCGCGTGAAGTTCCCTCCTTCGTTTTCTCCATTTTTGTTGCTGGCTGCGCTGGCGATGAATGCGGGAATTTCGCTGGCCGGGGCGGAGGAAGGCTTTGCGGTCGAGAGCGTGACGGAGATCGACGCGGGGATGTTCGCTTCCGCGCCGAAGTGGTCGCCGGATGGGAAATGGATCGCGTTTTCCGCGCCGAAAGGAAACGGGATCGGCATCGTGCGGGCGGATGGTTCGGAGCGGCGCGTGCTTACGTCGGAGCCGGGATCGGGCTACAAATTTTCGTGGTCGCCGGACGCGAGCCGCATCGTTTTTCGCGCGGCGCGCAAGGATGCGGGGCCGCGCAAGTATGTGATCCGCGTATTTGATGTGGCGACCGGGGAGATCGAATCCAGTAGCGAGGTCGTGAGCGAGGCGCAGCCGCCGGTGTGGCAGCGCGGGCCGGCGGGGATGCGGTGGATTTCGCACGGGGCGGCGGGTCCGATCGAAGGCGCGTGGCACGGTGCGGCGCGCGCGGTGGAAGTCGGGCCGCCGCTTTTGATCGCGCAGGGACGCGGCATCTGGCTGCACGCGGCGCCGCAGAAAAAGATCGGCAGCGACATGGCGCTGAATCCTGTGTGGAGCAGGGATGGCGGGCGCATCGCGTATGATTCGCTCGATCATGTCGCCGTGGCCGCGCCGCCGGAGACGGGGCGCAGGCTTTGCGCGGGGAATCATCCCGCGTGGTCGCCGGATGGGAAGTGGATCGTTTTCCAAATCACGCGCGATCACTCGCACGCGCCGGACGATCCGCGCGGACACACGCCCGACACGCTGCCGCATTTGCACGACGACAAGACGAACCATCGCATCGTCGATTCGGATTTGTGGATCGTCGCGCCGGATGGGACGGGACGGCAGCAACTCACGAACACGCCGGACGTGATGGAAACGGAGCCGGACTGGTCGCCGGATGGCGGGGCGATGGTGTGCGGGACGGAGGAGACGGGGCGGCTGCTCGTTTTGAAAATCATCCGCCGGTGAAAACGCTCGCGACGATTGCAGTCATCGTGTTGCTCGCGTCCACTGCATCGGCGCAGTTCTCCGGGCGAAAGTTCGTCATCGACCCTGGCCACGGCGGCACCGATCCCGGCGCGGTCGGCATCGACGGCGGGGCGTATCCGAACGAGGAGGATTTCGTGCTCGATGTCGCGCTGCGGCTGCGCACGCTGCTGCAAAACGCGGGCGCGACCGTGGTGATGACGCGCACCACCGACACGACCGTGAGCCTCACCACGCGGCGCGACATCACAAACGCGGAAGCCCCGGACGCTTTCCTCAGCATCCACTGCAATTCGTTCAGCGACGCCAGCGCGCACGGCACCGAGACGTTCTGGTGGACCTCGGGTAATTTAGCCGACCAAAACCTCGCTGGCCGCGTGCAGGCAAAGATGCTCACCGCCTTCGGCCTCACCGACCGCTTGGTGAAACAGGCCAACTTCACCGTCCTCACGTCGAACCCGCCCGCCTCACTCGCGGAGATGATGTTCATCTCGAATCAGGCCGAGTTCGATTTGATGAACACACCGGCGACGCGCGACGCGGCGGCGGATGCGTTCTATCGCGCGTTCGCGGATTTTCTCGGGATCAATCTGAACGCGCCCGTCATCACCGCGCAGCCCGTGACGCAAACGGTGAATCCCGGCGCGAGCGCGCAGTTCAGCGTCGCGGCGACGGGGGCGGCGCTCGCGTATCAGTGGCGGAAAAATGGCGCGAACATTTCCGGCGCAACGAGCGCGACACTCACCGTCGCCAACGCGCAGTTCGCGAGCGCCGGATTTTACACGGTGCAAGTCACCGCCGCCGGGCAGTCGGTCGTTTCAAACGAAGCGCAACTCGTCGTGACCGCGACGCCCATCGCGGCGGGCGGCGGCGCGGGATTGCGCGGCACTTATTACGACAACATCGACTTCACCGCGCTCCGCCGCGCGCGCGTGGATGCGACGGTGAATTTTGATTGGGCCGCGGGCGCGCCGAGTTCGACGATGCAGGCGGACACCTTTTCCGCGCAGTGGACCGGACAGGTCGAGCCGCGCTATTCGCAGACGTACCAGTTCCATGTGCGCTCCGACGACGGCGCGCGCCTCTGGGTGAACGGCGTGCTGCTCGTGGACAAATTCAGCGTGCAGGCCGCGACGGAATGGAGCGGCAGCATCGCGCTCGTCGCGGGGATGAAGTACGACGTGCGGCTCGATTATTTCGAGGACACGGGAAACGCGCTCGCCGAGTTGCGCTGGTCCTCGCCGAGCCAGGTGAAGGAAATCATTCCCACGACGCAACTCCACCGCCCGCCGCCGGTGCTCGCCACGCAGGCCAATGTGATGATGCGGCAAGGCTCGCTGATCGTCGTGAACATGGTGCCCGCCGGATTCGACCCGCTGCTCTCCTCACAGCCGTGGGCGGATTTTGAAAATGAAACCGACGGCGCGACCGACCTCGTGCTTTTCCGAAAGCCGCAATTCTCCGGTTCGACGAGCGCCTTCACCGATGCCGCGAAGACGCGCGAGACGACGATCGTCGCCGCCTTCCCTGCGGGCAATGCGAGCACGCGCGCGCTGCATGTGAAATGGAGCTGGGCCGCGGGCGCGGTGAATCCGTGGCTGCGGCTCACGACCTCGGGCGCGGCGACGCTGCCGAATCCCGTCGTCGATTTTCGCAAATCGCTGCGCTTCGATGTGTGGAGCCAGCACACGCTGAAATTCGGCGTCGGGCTGCGCGAGACGAATTCGACCGGCGCGATCGGCTCCGACGGCGGCAGCGCGGGCACCATCGAATTCGCCGGCGTCCCGTCGCTCACCGGCGGCACGCCCGTTCCCGCGCGCACGCTCGCGCCGGATGCGTGGACGACGCTGCAATTCGATCTGCCGTTTGAATCGGTGAGCACCTTCACCGGCAACGGCGTGCTCGAATCCACGACCGGCCTCGGCGTGCTCGAACACCTCGCCATCGCGCCTGGCTCCGCGTCCGTCGATCACGACGTGTATCTCGACAACTTCGTGGTCGTGGAAAACAACACGCTCACCTACTCGCTCATCGCGCCGCCTGCGGGCGCGACCATCGACCCGCAGACCGGCGTCATCACCTGGTCGCCGACCGCGGCGCAGGCGGGCATCGCTTACACGTTCACCGTGCAGGTGACCGATGCCGGTTCCCCGCCGCTTTCGAGCACGAAAAGTTTTTCCATCGTGGTCATCCCGCCGCCGGAAGTCGTCGCCGTCGCGCGCAACGCGAGCCTCTTCAGCTTCACCTGGAAAGCCGCGCCCGGCGCGCGCTACGACATAGAAACCGCGCCCGCCCCCGGCGGCCCGTGGACCGTGGTGAACGAAGTCACCGCGACCACGAACACTGCGACGTGGTCCGGCGCGATGAGCGGCACCCAGCAGTTTTTCCGCGCGCGGTTGAAGTAACTCAGTCGCCGCCGCGCACCCATTCGCCGATTGCGCACGACATTTTCCCGACGAGCGCCTGGCCGCGTTCGGGGCGCGTGTCGTCTCCGGCGGCGATGACGGGCACGAGGATGAAACGCTTCCCGCTTTGCGCGGCATCATCCACGCAAGCGACTTCGAGCGCGTGGCTGCTGATCCAGCCGCATTTGTGGAAAAAGCGCGCTTGCGGGAACACCGCGTCGAGCGCGTTTTTCCACGCGAGGGGATCGGACTCGGCGGCTTTGTTTTCCAAGCCGCACAATCCGCCGCCGCCGTGGCGGAGGAAGTCGAGTTGCTCCGGCGTGAGGGCGTAGCGTTCGGCTTCCGGCAGGCGCTCGTGAAAGAGGACGCGGCGCAGGCATTCGGCGAGTTCGCGCGGGCTGGTGACGTTGCCGGTGCGCGCGTCGATGATCGTCGCGCCGCGTTCCTCCGCGTAGAAGCGCCCGCTCCAGGTGTGCTCGATCGTTTCGCGGCGTTCGCCCGCGCGGAGCGTGATGCGCTGCGGCTCTTCGCGCGTGTAGCCGTAGGGCCGACCGAGCACGTAGCCGCGCATGAGCGCGGAATGCGGGAAGCCGCGTTCGGGGATGAGAAAGCGGGTGTTCATGCGGTCGATGCCGACGAGGCGCAGCAGCAGCGTGTAGTCTTCGTTCGACGAGCGCCGGAAGACTTCACCGAGCATCTCCCGCATCGTGCGCGCGCAATCGACCGTCCACTCCCCCGCGCCCTCGCGATGCTCGAAGGTGAGCGTGGCCTCGAGCGGGAAGCCGCGTTCGGCGAGCAGTTCGAGCGCGGCCACGGCGGCGTAGAGTTTGATCGCGCTCGCCGGCCAGAAATCGCGCGCGTCCCCGCTGCCGCGATAGTCGTGCCAGGTGAAGCCCGGCGTCCCGTCAGGGCGCTCCGTGATTACGCAGACGGCGGCCCATTTTTTTATGTCCGGCGCAATCGCATCGAGCGCCTGATCGAGCGTTGCCGCAGCACCCGCGAGCGGGAGCGCGCAGAGGGTCGCGGTGGCGAGAAAAGCGTGGAGCGAAGATCGGGGCATGGCGCGAGGATACGCCGCCGCTACACGCGATGTCAGCGCAGTAAAATCGTCCTCGTGCTCCTACTCGTCCTCGTCCTCGAATCGACGAAGGATTTCGAGGACGATTCCCCATCGCACCCTGCATCTCCCAGCCGGGAACTAACAATTGCGGGCTGGCAGCCCCTCTGCTATTACCACCGCCTTTCCAGCGGAGAGAAACCATGCCGACCTACGAATACCAATGCGAGAAGTGCGACAAGACCTTCGAGATTACGCAGTCGATGAAAGATGACGTGCTCAAGATTTGCCCGAAGGAACTCTGCCAGCGCAAAACGTGGGGCAAGGGTGCGGTGAAGCGGCTCATCGGCACGGGCGCGGGATTGATTTTCAAGGGCTCGGGTTTCTACATCACCGATTATCGCAGCGACAAATACAAGGCGGCGGCAAAGAGCGATTCCAAGGCCAGCGAGCCCGCGAAGACCGAGACCAAATCCGACAGCAAACCCGCGCCTGCGGAAACAAAGGCGACCCCGAAACCCCCAACGAAAAAAGACTGATGGCCACTTCTCCTTCCGGCCCGACCCTGACGTGCTCGCAATGCAGCTTCGCGAACGAGGCCGAGCGCGTTTATTGCCACAATTGCGGCGCGAAGCTCGACCGCTCGCTGCTCCCGAAAGCCGAGGAGGCCAGCAAGGAGTCGGTCGATAAAACGCGGAAGCGCGTGCAGAAGATGACGAATCCCGGCGGGGTGAATGTGATGCGTGAAGTGAAGGCGCTGGGGAACAGCGTGGTGTGGGGCGCGATGGTCGCGCTGATCGTCGGATTCATTCGCGAGCCGGATGGTTTGCCGCCGGCGAAGACTGAGGATTTGAGTCTGCGCATGATCGGCAGCGAGCTGGCCGAGGCGATGGAATCGCCCGCGCCGCACACGCTGATTTTCACGGAGGCGGAGGCGAACAGCTATCTGCGCACGTCGCTGAAATCGAAGGGGAGCGGCTGGATTCCGGGCGCGAAATTCGAGCGGGCGTTTGTGAAATTCGACCGGGAAAATGTGTACGCCGGGCTGGAGCAATCGCTTTTCGGTTTCCCGCTGCACTCGGGCGCGCGCTATCATGTCGGCGTGAAGGACGGGAAATTTTTCGCCGAAAACATGGGCGGAAATTTGGGACGCATCGCGGTGCATCCCGCGCTGATGAAATACGCGGCGTCCGCCTTTCAACCGCTCTGGACGGCGCTCAAGCGGGAGAAGGATCAGGTGCAGTCGATGGCACAGGTCATCCCGGATAAGGAACGCATCGGGCTCGTGACCAAGGGCAAGGGGAAATGAGCCCGCGCCATCTGCTCCTGATCGCCGCGCTCGCGGCGGCGGCGCGGGTGGATGCGGCACCGCCAGACCCGGCGACGCGCACGGTCAGCCGCTTCAAGCAGTTCGTGATTTACTGCCCCGACGCGCCACTGCGCGGGCAGATCGCGGGGCTGACCGAGGAGGTCAAAGCCGACGTGCATGAACTGCTCGGCGAGAGCGATGGCGGATGGCACTGGAAAATCCCGATCGTGATCTCGCTCGCGCCCGCGAGCGGACGGACGCGGCCGCCGGTGATTTTCCAAATGATCTGGACGCCCGAGGGCGCGAAGATCGACATCGACGCGGAGATCGGCGCGGACCCCGCCGCCGTGAATTTGCGTAGGCAAATCGTGCGGGCGGTGCTGCTCGAAATCGCGTATCGCGACCGCCCGCCGATTCGCGGTGGCCAGCCGTATCTGGAAGCACCGTGGTGGCTCGTGGATGGCGCGATCGAAATTTTCCGGCGGCGCGACATCGGCGTGGATTCGGAGCTTTTCCGGCGGCTCGTCGAAACCAACAAGATGCCGCCGATCGAGAACTTTCTCACGCTCCGCGCGGGCGGTCTCGGCGCGACCGCCGAGGCCATCGACTCGGCGTGCGCGATGGGACTCGTGCAGGCGCTCCTCGATCAGCCGAACGGTCGCGCGAGCCTCGCCCGGCTCGTCCGCAACTGGCCCGACACGGGCGGCGATCCCGTCGCGGCCTTGCAGAAAGATTTTCCCGATCTCGCGCAAGGCGGCGCGTCGTTGCAGAAATGGTGGACACTGAATCTCGCGCGCTTCGCCGTCGCGGATCGCTACCGCGGGCTGACGGTCGAGGAAACCGAGAAGCAACTCGTTCCCCTGCTCCAAATCGAACTCGCGATCGACAAAGCCGGGACGAAAAAGATTTTTGAAATCGGCGGATACGCGCAGTTCCTCAAGCTCCCCGCCGCCCGCGCCGCGATGGCTGCGCGTCAAAAAGAAATGGTCGCCCTCAGCGCGCAGACGAACCCGCTTTTCCGCCCGATCATCGCGGAATACGACGAAGTTTTTTCGCTGCTCGCCCGCGGCAAAACGCGGCGCATCGCGGAGCGTCTCGAAGCCATTGCGGAATTCCGCGCGTCCGTGCTGCATCGCATGGACAAAATCGCGGACTACCTGAACTGGTACGAAGCCACGCAATTCGGCACGCGCACGAACGACTTCGACAGCTTCCTCAAAGCCGCCCGCGAAGTAACCCGCGTGGAAACCCGCCGCAACGATCCCATCGCGCGGTATCTGGATGCGCTGGAAAAGGAATACTGAGCGCCAGCCCGTGGCGCTCGTGTGGGTGGGCTTTTGGCTGGCGCTCGTGCTGACAGGTGCGAAGGCCGTGTCACTCGGAATGCCGCAGTCGTGGCGATGGGTGCTCGATCTGGCGCGCGTGTCTTTCCGCGATGTGCTCTTCGCGCTCGCTCTCGGAGTCGGCGGGGAATGTCTCGCGCGGCTCGTGACGCGATGGGCGCGGCTGTCTTCGGCGGTGCGCGCGGCGGTGCTGGCGGGCGGCGTTTTGTGCGCGGTGTACGGCGTCGCGGCCTACGGCATTTTCGAGGCGCTCGATCGCCCGCTGAGTTTCGATTTGCTCGGGCTGATCCGCGGACCGGCGGTGAAATCGTCGATCACCGACCGCGTGACCTGGCCTATCGGCGTTGCCTTCCTCGCGGTCCCGATTGTGTTTCTCATCGCGGCGCTGCGGGGCTCGCGTGGTCGCGCTTTTCCGCCGGTGATTTTGGGAAGCATGGGTCTCTGGATCGCGGCGGGTGCGTCGCAGCATTCGGACGCCACTGCCGGACGGAAGGCGCAGCGACTCGTGCTTTCCCCGCATGTGGAACTGCTGCGCTCAACGCTGGTCGGCCTCTCCGGTCGCCGCCACACGGTGCTGCCACGCGAGTTTTTGCCGGGCGATCAGGATGAGTTGCGGGTGTTTGGAAAACGCGGGCCGGCACCGCGCGGCTGGTTCGAGTCGCAGGGACAGGTGGCGCGACCGCGCAATGTGATCGTGGTGATTCTCGAATCGGTGGGCACGAAATATCTGAACCTTTACGGGAGCCCTTACGCGACCGTGCCGCATCTGCTGGAAGAGTCGCGTCATGCCTTGGTGTGGGAGAATTTTTACGCGCACGCGCCTTACACGTTCTGCACGTTCATGGCGGTGAATTTTTCAATCTATCCGGGACTGCCTTGGTGCTATGCGCCCGGCGGTCTCGCACCGGATGGGAAGCGCGGGCTGCCGCCGACGTTTGCCTCCGTGCTGCAACAGCGCGGATGGCGCACGGCCTATCTGCACAATGGCGACATGGATTGGGGCGGCGCGAAGGTAATGCTCGATGGGACTGGCTACGACACGGTGCAGGACTACCACGATTTCAAAGCGCCGGAACTCACGTCGTGGGGCGCGGAAGATCGCTATCTCATCGACCGGCTCATCCAGTGGATCGACGAAAAACCTGGGCAGCCTTTTCTCGCGTATTGCTGGACGGATCAGACGCACAATCCCTACACGCGCCGGCCGGGCTCGCCGCGCATCGACTTCCTCGCGGGGCATCCCGCAGTGCCGCATCCCGAGGCGCTTTTGCGTTACCTGAATGTGCTGCACGAGACGGATGAACATCTCGGCAGGCTCTTCGCCGCACTGCGCGCGCGCGGCCTCGCGGACGACACGCTCGTCGTCATCACCGGCGATCACGGCGAAGCGTTCGGCGATCCGCACGATCAGCAGGGGCACGGCTTTTCCGTTTTTCAGGAGGAGGTGAATGTGCCGCTGATGATTTGGAATCCGCGCCTCTTTCCCGAAGGCCGGCGCAAGAGTGGCATCGGCGGTCATGTCGATATGAATCCCACGATCGCGGACCTCATCGGAGTGGAACTCCCCGATGCCTGGCAGGGACACAGCCTGTTTGCCCGCGACCGGCCCGAGCGCACGTTCTTCGTGGCGAGCGTGGATGATTACATGCTCGGGATTCGCGAGGACCGCTGGAAGTATGTCTTCGAGGCGGGCAGCGGTCGCGAGTCGCTCTTCGATCTCGTCAACGATCCCGATGAAAAACACAACGCGCTCGCCGCCGAACCGCAGCGCGTAACCCGGCTGCGGCAGCGCGTGGCGGCATGGATTGCGTTCGAGGATCAATTCCTCGGCACCACCGCCAACCGATAAATGAAGCAGGGCAGCCTCTCGGCTGCCCTGCATCTCTGACTGTTTGTTTTTGAAAAACTAAAAGTCCCGCCCCCGCCCTTCATCCCAAGCCGGACGCGGCGGACCCTCGCGATGCGGGCGCTGCGGCGAGGGTCCGCGAAAATCCTGCGGTGGCGGGCCATCGAACTCCCGGTGCGGCCTAGGCGCATAATTCTGATCATCACGACCTCTCGGAGCGAAACCCGGACGCGGCCCATTTTGCGGAGGACGCTGATCCATCCGATCCCACGCGGGCGCGGGACCACGGTCGGGGCCGGAGCGGTCAAAACGCAGACGAGCCATCGGCGCGCGCATTTCATTTCCGCCGCGGCGAAAATCCTGCGCGTCCTCGCGGCGCGGCGCAAAGCCCTGGTTGTCCATCATGCGGCGCTGATGCCGACGCATCCCGTCGGGACGCTGCGCATCGCCGTCATTCGCACGTTCGCGCTGCTCCATCTGCGGAGGGCGCATATTCATTCCCGGTCCCCTGCCCTGCCGGTCAAAACGCGAACCTTGTGGACCATCACGACGATCCTGCTGTGGCGGCGGGCCGTCGGCACGGTCACGACGATCTTCGGTTTTTTGATCGCGCGAACGCTCCGGCGGCGGGTCTTGATTCCCCCGGCGGAATTGCCCGTCGCGCGGACGCGCGTCGCGTTGTTGTTGAACATCTGGTCTGTCGGCATCGGGGCGGCGCGGGCCGTCTTCGCGTTGCGGCGGGCCTTGCGGACGCTCGGGTGCATTGTCTTGGGCGCAGAGCGGCCACGCGGAAAGCGCGAGCGCGGCTGCGGTGATGAGGATCGGTCTTGGTTTCATGGTGCGATGTTTTTTTGGAAAGTGCGGCGCATTCGCGGCGCGTGGGTTCACCGGCATAAACGCCGCGCCGCCGAGTTTTTGTGCGGGAAGAATTTGTCAAAGCGCACACGCGCGATTGTGATGCGGCTCCATGTCCGACCCACTCGAAGCCTACGAAATCGAGCGCGCCGACTTCGCGCGCGTCCTCCTCGGCATCCGAAAAATCCAGGCGGCATCGCTCGATGAACTGCGCTCGCTGGAGTGGCTCCTCGACACGATTCGCGCCGTCGGCCTCGTGCCGATCCCCGACGCGGAAACGACCTACGAAGGCGAGACCGACTGGCTGAATTCCTCGCAGCAGGGACTCATTCAGCTCCCCCGCGAATTCGCGCGCTGGCTCCTGCTGCTCGCCGAGCACCGGCCCGCGACGTATCTGGAAATCGGCTGCTTCAACGGCGCCAGCGCGTCGCTCGCCGCCGCGTATTTGCAGCGATTCAATCCCGCCTTTCGCGCGACCACGATCGACCTGTGGCCCGCCTTCGTTTTTTTTCCTGAAGTGCGCGGGCTGGTCCCGCTGCGCTACGTCGTCGGCAAGACCTCGTTCGATTTTGCCGGCGAAATTTTTGACGCCGTGTTCATCGACGGCGATCACACCTTCGAGTGGGCGTGGGCGGATTATCAAAACGTGGGACGCGCCGCGAAACTCTGCGCGCTGCACGACGTGAACAACGCGCCGTACCGCGACTTCACGATGGGCGGCGTGTGCGGCGTGTGGGATTTGCTGAAGCGCGCCGAGACCGGTCCCGGCATCGCGTTCACGGAAATCTTCGGGCACCCCTCGCGGGAAATCATGGGCATCGGCGTGCGCGTGGCGGATGCCGGGGAAACCGTTCGACTTCGCGGAGCGTAAAAACTAGTCCGGCCACACCGCATGATTTCCAAACCAGACAGCGCGCTCATCATCGCCGGACACGGCTCGACGGTGAATCCCGATTCGAGTGCGCCGACTTTCGAGCACGCCGAGGAAATTCTGCGGCGCGGCGTTTTCGGCGAAGTCCACTGTGCGTTTTGGAAGGAGGAGCCGAGTCTGCGGCAGGTGCTGCACATGGTCGATTGCGACGACGTTTATGTGGTCCCGAATTTCATCAGCGAAGGCTACTTCACGCGCACGGTGATCCCGCGCGAACTCGAACTCGACGGCGCGCTCACGCAGCGCGGCGGGCGCACGATCAAGTATTGCGAACCTGCGGGAAATCACGCGCGCATGACGGAGCTGCTGCTGCATCGCGCCGCGCAAATCGCGCCCGGCATCCCGACGCGCGAGACGAGCCTTTTCATCGTCGGCCACGGGACGGATTTGAACGACAACTCCGCCGCCGCCGCGAAGCGCGAAGTCGAGCGCATTCGCGAGCGCGGCCTCTACGCGGAAGTGTTGAACGCCTACATGGAAGAGGAGCCGCTCATCGCGAAGTGGGACGCCCTTTCGACACAGCCGAACGTGATCGTCGTGCCGTTTTTCATCGCGGACGGGCTGCACAGTTACGAGGACATCCCGGTGCTGCTCGGCATCACGGACGAGTCGCCCGGCGCGGCGAGCGCGGGCGCGATGGATGTCTTCCGCCGCAATCCGTACCGGCTGCGCGGGCGCACGCTTTTCTACGCGAGCGCGATCGGGACGGAGCCGCTCTTCGCGGACATCATTCTCGATCAAGTCGCGGCCTTCGACGCGGAGCACGGCGCGGGAAATGTCCGGGCGTGATTCACGCCGGGGTTGCGCTTCGCCGCGGAATCGGACTACTTCTTCGGCATGAAACATTCCGCCCAAAAAATCATCGCGCTCGCCCTTCTGCTCACCGCCGGATGCGGCGGCTTCGCGCAGACTCAGTCGCGCATCGCCAAGGTCAGCGTGCGCCAGCTTTTCGAGGGATACCAAAAGGCGAAGGAGAACGATGCGGCTTTCAAAAAACGCCTGGCCGGAGTGGTGAACGATGCGAAAGCCAAGCGCGAGGTTTTCCAAAAGGGGAAGGAGGAGTTGCAGAAATTTCAATCGAACCCGACCGATCCCGCGGCGATCGCGAAGATCAAGGAGTTGAAGGAAATGGAGCAGGGCATCCTGCAATTCGAGGGCAAGGCGCGGGCCGATGCGGATGAGGAGAGCCGGAAATTGCGCGGGGAACTGCTCGGGGAAATGCGCAAGGTCATCGAGGCAAAAGCGAAGGCGGGGAACTACTCGATGGTCGTGAACATCTCGAATGAAAACCCGGCGGGCATTCCCGACGTGCTTTACAGCACCGCCGAGGACGACATCACCAAGGACGTGCTGACGGAACTCAACGCGGGATTGGTGCTCCGGGACATCGAGATCGCGCCGGATGGGAAGCCCGTGGAGCCCGCCGCACCTGCCGCGCCCGCAAAGCCCGTGGAGAAAAAAACGGAGAAAAAGAAGTAAGCCCACGACGATCGGACTGCTGTGATGCGCTTCCTGCTCCCACTCGCCATTTTCACGATCGCGGCCTTTGCCGCCGACGATTACGCGCCCGGCCCCGACGCGCAGCCGCGCGAGGATGTCCCGCATGGCGAGGTGAAAAAGATGCCGCCGTTTGAAACGAGCGCGGTCTTTCCCGGCACCACGCACGACTGGCAAATCTATGTGCCGAAGCAATACGACGCCGCGAAGCCCGCGTGCGTGATGATCTTCTTCGACGGCGGCGGCTACGCGAATGTCACCGGGCCGTCGCGCGTGCCGGTGGTCTTCGACAATCTGATCGCGAAAAACGAAATGCCCGTGACGATCGGCGTGTTTGTGAATCCGGGGAACGTGAAAGCGACGCAGCCCGGCGCGAAGGATCGCAGCAATCGCAGCTTCGAGTACGACTCGCTCGGCGATGCGAATGCGCGCTTCGTTCTCGATGAGCTGATGCCGCTCGTGGCGAAGGATTTCAACCTCACGAAAGACCCCGCGGGCTGGGCGGCGTGCGGCGCATCAAGCGGCGGCATCGCGGCGTTCACGCTCGCGTGGGAGCGGCCCGAGCGCGTGCGCAAAGTGGTGAGCTGGATCGGCAGCTTCACGAACATCCGCGGCGGCTACGTGTATCCGGCGGAGATTCGCAAGACGAAGGACAAGGCAAAGCCGCTGCGCGTGTTTTTGCAAGACGGCGCGAACGATCTCGACAATCTCCACGGCAACTGGCCGCTCTCGAATCAGGACATGGCGGCGGCGCTGAAATTCGCGGGGTACGATTACAAGTTCGAGTTCGGCGACGGCGGCCACTCGCCGAAACACGGCGGCTCGATTTTTCCCGACACGCTGCGCTGGCTCTGGCGCGACTGGCCGCGCTGAGTGAATTCTATTGCTGAGCCGGGGGCTCAGCGGCGGGCGGATCGGCGATCGTCCAGTCGAAGACCTGCACATCGCGGATCAGTGCCGACGGAGCGTGAAACGCAAACCGCGTGGCAGTTTCGAGCGATGGGATCGCGCGATCACGACCGGCGAGCGCGTCGATAAGCAGCGTTTCGGAAAGCGGCGGCAAGAACTCGAAAAAGCGGAGCGGCTTGTCCAGTGGGCCGAGAACGTGCGCGGTGAATTCGCAGTCGTGCAGCTCGCCGGTCGCGCGCGCGTCGATGGAAACGACGCCATCGCGCCAGGTGATCGAGCCGCTTCCATCGTCCAGCAGAATATAGCCGCCGAAGAACGCGGCATTTTGAAACGCGAGGCTTCCAGACAGCTTTGGCGCGGCTCCGGTTCCACCAAGATGCAGGTCGTACGCGGAAAGCAGGGCCGGTCGATCAAGCGGCCCGCCGCGTGCCGCGATGTCGAATTTCCACGCGCTCCACGGTGGAAGAAACGGAGGAAAAACAAGCGGCATTTCCACGCCTCCGTTGGACCAGAGACTCGACACATTCAGTCCCATCACACCGACAGCACGAAACCTGTCCTCGGGTTTGCGCGAGTGCGCCATCTCGCCGCCCGCTTCCACATCAAAAAGCTCCGCCGTGCCGCGCACCGTCGCGGCGTTTAGCGGGCCTTCGATTTGCAGCTTTAGAGCCGTCGCGATTTTTGTGGAAAAACCGGTCGCGGATTCCGTGCGGAAAATTTCCATTTCGGACCGCTCACTCTCCACCGCAAAAAGCAGCCCCGGATCACGCACGTTTTTCAAATCCACCGCACCCACCGCGCGGAAATCGCCGGTCGGATGCTTCCCCACGAGCCGCGCGACGGTCATCGTTTGCGCGTCGAATATCACCTCGCCTTCGACCTCCGAGAGCGCATCCCCGCTGGATCCCAGCGGCAGCCGCGCTTTCGTGAGCGTGAGTTTTCCGCCCGTCTTGAGCGCGCCGATCGGACCTTCCGCGGTCACGTTTCCATTCACCACACCCGCGATCGGAAAATTCCAGCCGCTCAATTTCGCCGCCGTGCCGAGTTCGAGATTGTAGGCGGTCAGCGCGACTTTGCCCGGCACGCCTTCGGTCAGCAGCGAATCGAGCGATGTGTTCGGCCATTTGCGCCAGACATCGAGCGGGAGCAGCGCATCGCCTTCCAGCCAAAGCTGCTGCTGGTGCATCAGCCGGATGCCTTGCAGCGCGAGCGCCATGTTTCCCACCGCAACATTCGCGGTGAAGGACGACTCGTCATCCGCCAGCGCGAATTTGCTGAACACCATCCCGCCCGCCGCGTAGCTGCCTTCGAGGTCCGCATTGATCGGGTGCAACTGCGCGCCGCGCGCTCCGACCGATCTCAGTTTCCGCAGATGCGCGGAAAATTTTCCGCTGTGCCCTTTCGCCGAGCCCTCGCCGTCCCAGTCGATCAGCGCGCCGCCGGCGAGCGGCTCGGGCACGACCGGCTTTTGCAAAATGGCCTCGTAATCGCCAAGGTCCGCGACCGATGCGCGCAGCGTGCCCCAGTATTGCGTGGGGCCGAGGATGTTCACCACGCCATTCCCGCGCACGTAATCGTCGCCGTTGAAAATGTTGAAATGCGCGACCTGCAACTCATTCCCATTGATGCGCAGCGCGGCGTT
>JAYVRQ010000291.1:0-5796 GCA_043776145.1 Chthoniobacteraceae bacterium | reverse complement strand
AACAACTCGAAGAAAAGTGGGGCGTCAGCGCCGCCGCGCCCGTGGCCGTTGCCGCCGCCGGTGGTGGTGGAGCCGCCGCCGCTGCTCCCGCCGAAGAGAAGACCTCTTTCGACGTGATCCTCAAGGCCACCGATCCCGCGAAAAAGATCGCGATCATCAAGGAAGTCCGCGCGGTCGTCGCCGGCCTCGGCCTCGCCGAAGCAAAGGCGCTCGTCGAGAGCGCTCCCAAGGCGCTCAAGGAAGGCGTGACCAAGGAAGAAGCCGAAGACATCAAGAAGAAAGTCGAAGCGGCCGGCGGGACCGTCGAGATCAAGTAAGACAGCGTTTCCGATTCCCATTCGGTGTTCCAGCGGGCCGCAAGGTCCGCTGGACGCCCAGTGGCCGGGGAAGCTCCACGGCCCTATTTGTTTTTGTTCAGCAACTCGCGGAGATCCTCGATGCTGAGTTCCTTCATCTGGCCGAATTGTTCGGTCGGCGTGATGTAACGCCGCCGACCGGTGCTCTGGCCGACTTCGCCTGAGGTCGTGACCATCGCACTGGCTCCACGCCAGTTGGCCGCCTCCTTTGGATCGACCGGCGTTTCCATTTTCTTTTTCTCCTTGCCAAGGTATTGGCGGCTGCCGTCGGGCAGCGTATGCACGGCCATTGCCAGATTGGCCTCCCGCGCCTCTTTCGTCGCAGCGGTTTTAGTGTCCGCCTTTTTCGTCGCGTTCGGGATTTCGTAATTCCCGCTCGTCCGCGCCGCGCGCGTGGCAAAACGCTGATCGCTGAAGGCCGACTGCTTCGATCCCCAAAAGCCGCGCGTGTTGTAGGAGCCCGTCCTGACTTTTTGCACGTAGTTGAAATCCTTCATCTGCGCGGACCCCGTTTTGTAAGACCGCGTCGAGCCCGTCACGGCACCGGCAAGATTGAAAGCCTTGTATTTATCCAAGACGAGAATTTCCGCGCCGCGTTCCGAACTCGCATCGCCATAGTCGAGCGCCTTCATCCGTCGCGATTCGACGACGCGGGTGTTTTCGGACTTCTCCGCCAGCTCCGCCTTTTCCAGCGGGGACATGCTGGAGCATCCCGCGCAGAAAAGCGCGCACGCGAATGAAATGGGAAGGAAAGAACGCACGGGCGACAACTGCCACCGGAGCGGCGGCGTGTAAAGCCTCGCTCTACGAACGATTCACCACGGATGCGGCCCCGCCACCGTGCGCGACCATCTCGTCGTAAATCCAGCGGTACGTTTTCTCCATCCCATCGCGCAGCTTCGTGTTCGGCTCCCAGCCGAAGACTTTTTGAATCAGCGTGTTGTCCGAGTTGCGACCGTTCACGCCTTTGGGTGCGGAGAGATTGTAGTTCCGCTTGAGCTTCAGCCCGGCGATGTGCTCGACGATATCGACGAGTTGATTGATCGAAACCATCTCGCTGCTGCCGATGTTGATCGGCTCAATGGTGTCGCTGTTCGTCAGCATCTGCGTCCCCTTCAGGCAGTCGTCGATATACATGAAGCTGCGCGTCTGATTTCCCGAGCCCCAGATTTCGATCTCGTGTTTCCCGCTCAGCTTGGCGGCGATGACTTTGCGGCAGACGGCGGCGGGCGCTTTCTCGCGGCCTCCGTCGTACGTGCCGTTTGGGCCATAGACATTGTGGTAGCGGGCGATGCGCGTCTGCACACCGAAGTCCTCGCGGAAATGCCGGCACATGCGTTCGCTGAAAAGTTTTTCCCAACCGTAGCCATCCTCGGGCAGCGCGGGGTAGGCGTCCTCTTCCTTGAGCGCGGTATGGTTCGGATCCTTCTGTTTGTCGCCGTTATAGACGCACGCGCTCGAGGCATAAAAGAATCGCTTCACGCCGAATTTTTTCGCCGCGAGCAGCAGGTGCGTATTGATGAGCACCGTAATCATGCACAGCGCCTTGTTCAGCTCGATGAAGCCCATCCCGCCCATGTCCGCCGCGAGGTTATAGACCACATCCGCGCCTTCCACGACCTTCTCGCAATCCTCCAGCCGCTCCATGTTCAGGTGGAAATTCTCCACGTCATCGAACCGCTGATACCACTCAGCGAGTGGCTTCCGATCGACCGCGCGGAGGTTCGTGTGGCCCTGGCGGCGGAGGTCGGCGATGAGGTGGCCGCCGATGAATCCACCGGCGCCGCAAACGAGAATTTTGTTCATGTGAAAAGAGGGTTCGGGGTTGAAAGAGCGCCCAATGTGCGCAGGCCGCGTGCGCGTTCAAGCGGACATTTTTGCACCTTGAACTTTGCCCCCGGCGGAATTCGCGCCTAGAATCGCGTCCATGTCCCCAAACCCTGCTCCCGCCGCCGCACCCTTCGGATTTGGCGAAGCCTGCTCGCGCTTCGGACGCTGGTGCGCCGCGAAGCCCGCGCAGGCCGCACTCCTCGCGGGATGCCTCGCGACGTTCGTGTGGTTTTTCTTCTTCGTTCAAATCTGGAGGAACGGCGAGCAAACGACCTTTGTCTGGGCACTCAACGCCTGGAATCACAAGACCGGCGAGCAGTACCACGGGCGCTTCGTCCCGCTCGTTTCGATCTTCCTCGTCTGGCTGCGGCGCGACCGTTACGCCGCGGCACCAAAGGCCGGTTCCAACTGGGGCCTGCTCTGGCTGGCCATCGGCATCGTCAGCTTCGTCCTCGGCGCGCGCTGCTTGCAGCCCCGCTTCGCCCTGCTTGCCACGCCCTTCCTTTTTTATGGCGCGGCCCTTTTTCTGTGGGGACGCCACGTTGCGCGGCTCGCGCTTTTCCCATGCGTCTTCCTGCTTTTCATGATCCCCATCGCGTCCTTCGAGCAGGGCACCTTCCGTCTCCAGTTCATCATCACCGGCGCGATTGGATTCATGGCGAAGCTCGTCGGCATCAGCGTGCAGGCTGTCGGCACCACGCTGACCGCCCGCGATGGCAGCTTTAATTTCGAGATCGCCGAGGGATGCAGCGGCGTCCGCTCGCTCTCCGCCATGAGCATGCTCACCGCCGTCTATGTGCATCTCACGCAGGATCGGTTTTGGAAGAAAGCGTTCATCTTCTGCGCCTCGCTGCTCTTCGCCATTTTCGGGAACGTCGGACGCCTCTTCACCATTCTCCTCGTCGCGAAATACATCAGTCCCAACCTCGCCGGCGGCCTTTACCATGACTACTCCGGCTTCCTCTTTTTCCCCATCGCGGTGATGGGCATGACGTTCTTCAGCAAGCTGGTGAATCTCGACTGGAACAAGATCGCCGGATCGAGCATGGCACCCGCGACGAAGCCGCTCGCCGACTTTACCGAAGCCGAAAACAAGCCTGCTGAAAAAACCGGCGGCGGTCCCATTTCGTATGACTACTAGCCGCCTCGCCATCCTGCTCGCGTTCCTGCTCGGCGGGCTCAGCACCGTTTTCCTGCTGCCCGCGCAGAATAATTTTTCCCAGCCCGTCGGCATCGGTCTTGAACTTCCCACCACCGTCCCCGGCGGCTGGTTTGGTTACGATCAAACGGTCAGCGAAGGCGAGCGAGCCACGCTCGGCCTCGGCACCGAGTTTTCGCGCAAGGCTTATAAGAATGTGCGCGGCGACGTCGTCCAGGCATCGGTCGTCCTCTCCGGGCCGGACATGAACACCAGCATTCACCGCCCCGAGTGGTGCCTTCCCGCGCAGGGCTGGACCATCGAAAACTCCAGCAAAGCCGAAATCCTCCTCCCTGATCGTGGAAAACTCGTCGCCACCCGGCTAAAGAACATGCGTTTCCTCACCGACAAGGAAACGGGAAAACCGATGGTCGGTTCCGACGGCAACAAACTCATCCTCCGCAACCTCGATTACTACTGGTTCGTGGGCTACGACACCGTCACCGACGCGCACACCACGCGCAACGTCATCGACATCACCGACCGTCTCCTGCACGGCTACAACCAGCGATGGGCCTTCTGCACCGTCGCCGCCACCATCACCGAGCAACTGCAAACCGACGGGCTCAATGAAAAGCAGACCGACGAAATGATCGTGGACTTCATCCAAAAGCTCGTCCCGCTCACGCACAAGGACTCGGTGAAGTTTCACTGAGCCGGGCGGAGTGCGCTCCGCAAGCCATGCTCTCTACGACAACCGCACGAAGTCGCGCAGGAATTGGAACCAGATGAAGAACAGCCCGCGCCAGGAGTAGCGCACTTCCCCCGCCGCGTTTTGTTTCAACACGCCCGCCGTGAGGTTGTGTGTGATTTGCGAGCGAAGATCCTTCGCGATTTCCGCCTGCATTTTTTCGGCGTCGAGCGGTTCGAGGTCTTCGACAATGATGCCGTTGCGGCGCAGGAAATCGCGGTGGCTTTCATGCAGGCCGAGGAAACTCTGGTCGCCGCGCACGCGGTTCACGCGCCATTGCGGGACGAGCATGAGGCTATAGCTGAAGGGGTAGTTCCACGTCGTCCAGATGCGCCCGTCTTTCGCGCGCGAGGAAAGGCTGAGGTAGAAAAAGGCGACGTCGTTTTGGTCGATGAGACACACGGCGGCCTGCGTGCGGTCCTCGGATTTGTAGAAGAGCCGGAAAAATTGCTGGTAGTCGTCCCAGTCCCATCCGGCATCCTCGACGTGCTCGAATCGCTCGCCTTCGATCTCGTCGGTGAGGTCGCCGAGCGCGGGGAAAGTTTCCGAGTTCGGCGGCGTTTTGTGGCGCAGGCTTTTGTCGATCGGGAGCGTGAGTCGGCGGACGCGCGTGAGGATTTCCAGCCACGGCAGCAGCAGCCAGCTCGAGCCGAGAAAAACGCCGACGATCCAGTAGCCGGTGAAAAGCCAGCCGATGAGGAAAGAGGTGGCGAGAATCCCGAACGTCCCGATTTTTTGAAAAATGAGCGGGCTGAAACTGCGCAGGCTGAAGCTGAACGCGCCGACGCCGAGAACGAGCAGGAGATGCGAGAGCGTCATGGCTGGACACCGTGCTCCTGCAGGAAGCCCTCCAGTTCCTCGGGGCCGAAATCCGGCAGCACGCCGCCGTCCGCTGCGACGAGCGTGGGCGTGCGGCGCTGGCCGGAAAGCCGGATCATTTCATCGTAGTCCGCGCGATCCGCCTCCACGTCGATCTGCCGGTAGCGATAGCCGCGCGCGCGCAGCCATTCCTCGGCGCGCACGCACCACGGGCACCACGTTTTTACGTAAAGTTTCAGTTCGGCGGACATCGGCATCTACGGCTTCGACGCGGGCGCATCCGACTTCTTAGGCTCGGAAGCCACGCGCCATTTGTCCGCCTTCGTCTTCAGATAGACCTCGACGTTTTTCCGATAAACGAGCAGCCCCGCGGGCACTTCGCTGTTCTCCAAAATCCGCACGCGCCTGGTGTCCGTCAGGAAATTCGCCCCCGCGAGCTGGAGCACGACCTTGGTCTGCGACTCCTTGAACATGAGCACGGGGAAAACGTCCCCCTTGTCCATCATCCACTTCGCGCCGTCGGAAAGCTCGACCGGCATGTCTTCGATCAAAGTGGCGTAGAGCTTGTATTCGCGGGCGGTCGCCGGGAGCGCGAGCACGGCTAGGAGAAAAATGCGGAGGAGTCCTTTCATGGCGCCACCTTGGCGAATGTCCGCGACGAAAGCAACGGGCGCGAACAACCAGGAACGGCGTTTTTTCCAAACACGGAGCCAGCACCAACGCACGGAGCGCGGCTGCACACCGCCTCCGCACGCAGGGAAAAAGATTCGCGTTGAGCAAAATAATTCTTGCCCTCGCCGCCCGATTTGGAGTGAAACACATCCGCTTGCTCTGGCCATGTTCTTCCAAACATCCATCGAGTCAGTCGCCCTCCCGCTGAACGCGGTTCGTCGGTTCGTCGG
>JAYVRQ010000290.1:0-22132 GCA_043776145.1 Chthoniobacteraceae bacterium | reverse complement strand
GGCGTGATGCGCGCCGGAGATCAGGAAAAGGAGCGTGCCAAAAAGGGTGAGAGCAATGCCGACGGGGCTGGAGCTGTTTTGCGACACAGGGTCGATCTGGGCGCTGACGACGAGGCCCATCTCGGTGGCCATGATTTGCCCGGCCATTTCGAGGGCAAAGAAGATGAGCCGCACTCCGAGGCCCATGAGGAGGCCGATGAGAAGCTCATGCGTGAGCGCAAGGACGAGCCCGACGACATCCGCCGGGGGGACGGAGATGCCGCGCACATTTTGCAGACCCACCCAGCCGAGGAATCCCGCGATCGCGAGTCGCACGGGCATGGGGATATTCCTGCCGGAGAAGACGGGCACCATCGTGACCAGACCGCCCGCGCGGGCGAATGCCATCATCCATAGAAAGAGAAACTCGGTGGCCATTCGCGCGGCCCTCCGTCATCTCGCGACTTCGGCCATCTTCGTGAGATGGGTGGTCGTGAATTGCATCAGGTTCCGCAGCATCCACGGCGAGACGAGCACCAGCACGAGCGCGACGGCGATGAGCTTTGGCACGAAGGAAAGGGTCTGCTCCTGGATGCTGGTCGCAGACTGGATGATGCTCACGACGAGACCGACCACGACCGCGACGATGAGGATCGGCGCGACGATCATCAGCACCGTGGTGATGAGTCCGCGAAGGAGGTCAATGGCTTGCTCGATATTCATAGGGTGAAACTTTCCACAAGCGAACGCACGACGAGGTGCCAGCCGTCCACGAGCACGAAGAGGAGCAATTTGAACGGCAGGGAGATCATCACCGGCGGCATCATCATCATGCCCATGCTCATGAGCGTGGAGGCCACGAGGAAATCGATCACGAGGAACGGGATGAAGACGAGGAAGCCCATCTGGAATGCGGTGCGCAGCTCACTCACGACAAATGCTGGCGCGAGCACGACGAGTGGGACTTCCTCCGCCTTCGTCGGGCCGCGCCCGGAGAGGCCGAGGAAAAAATCAATCTCATTCGCCCGGGTCTGCCGCATCATGAACTGACGCAGTGGTGCCGATGCGCGATCGAGCGCCTGCTCGGTCGTGAGCTGCCTCGCGAGATACGGCTGCAGCGCGTCGTCATTCATCTTTGTGCCGACGGGTGCCATGATGAAGAGCGTGAGAAAAAGCGAGAGGCCGACGATGACTTGGTTCGACGGCGCAGACTGCACGCCGATGGCACTGCGGACGAAGCCGAGCACGATGACGATGCGCGTGAAGCTCGTCATCAGCATGATGATGGACGGCGCGAGCGTGAGGAAGGTCATCACCACGACGATCTGGATCACCGCCGACACACTGCCTGTCTCGGAGCCACCGCCGACCGTGATGTTCACCGCAGGCATGGATTTGTCCGGCATCTGCGCGAGCGCAGGCGTCGCCATCACGAGCAACACAAAAAGCCACGGGAGCCACCGCCAGCGGCGTCCGATGAAACGCACCACGCTCATTCCGGCTTCTCCGTCGAGAGCTTTGGAAATTCCGGCTCCGCCGAGGACAGCGAGCAAAGATAATCAATCCGCCCAGGGCACACGCCGAGGAGCACCTTGCGGTTCTCATATTCAGCCACGACGAGGAACTGCCGCCCGCCCAAGCCGCGGGTTTCGCTGACGTTCAGTTTCCGCGTCCCCTTGTTTTTCTGCATCATCGGCAAGCCATTGCGCAGAAGCCACGCTCCCCCGATGAAGAGCACGAGCATCCCGCCAAGGTAAGCGGCGATCTGCATCGAGTTCCCGCCGAGCTGAGGCACGGCCTGCGGAGCCGGAGCTGCGGGCGCATCGGCACCGTGCCCGATCAGAATCAGGGCAGCAAAAACGACGATCCGCGCCAGCCACGCACGCATCACGGTTTCGCCTCCTCCTCACCGACAAGCTCAGTGATCTTGATGCCAAAATTATCCTCGATCACGACGACCTCACCGCGAGCGATGAGCTTATCATTGATGAAGAGGCCCACGCTGTCGTTCGCCTTCTGGTCGAGTTGCACGACGGCACCCGGAGCAAGCTCCAGCACATCGCGCATCATGAGCTGGCACGAGCCGAGCCGCACACTGAGTTGCACTTTGACGCCGAGGACTGTGTCCAACCGTTGATCCTGAAGAGTGTTGTTCATGAAATTTTCCTAGTCTTCGCTGCTGTCGCCAGTGATTTGCACAGCGACGTGCCCGTTCTGGATTCCCACGGTTCCGATGTAGGTCTGGAACTCGGAAAGCCGGAGGCGGGCTTGATTAATAAGTGCGCCGGGAAGCTCGATGATGTCGCCTTTGTTGAAGCGCAGCGTGTCCCCGAGCGGCATCTCGCGGACCTTCCATTCGGCAAATATCGGCACCGCGATTCCGGCATACGGCTTGCGCCATTGAGCGGGCTTCGTGCGCTTTTCCTCGCTGCCAGGATCGTGAGCCTGCTCCAGCTTGCGCACGGAATATTCCACCATGGAGACTGGGACGCCCACTTGGAACTGGCCGGTCGTTTCGCCGATGGTCACCTCGACCGTCATGAGTAGAAACTGGTCATCAGCCGCCGCAGTCTGGATGCACCGCCCGCTGGTCTCATACCCGATGATGCGCGGCTGGAGACGGTGTTCTTTGCCTGCCCAAATGTCGGCCCATCCACCGAGGATGAGTTGCAACACATCCTCAAGAAGCGCCAACTCGATCTCGGTAAGCGGGCGCTCGTCGAGAGGCGCCCGGCCCTTGCCGCCGAGGAGCCGGTCGGCCATCGCGAGTGCGAGCGGCAGCCGCAAATCCAGAATGCCCACCCCGCGCAATTGCTCGATGCCAAACATCGTGACACACGACGACTGTGGCATGGAATCGCAGAACTTCGAAAACGGTGAACTGGTGAGCGCGCCGAATTTCAGCGCGCATTCCATCCGCAGGAAAATCGAGAGCCGTGCAGCGAGGTTCCGCACGTAGCGTTGGCACAACCCCTCCACATTCCGCAGGTCCGATTGCGAGAGAGCGCCACGACTGCGAAAATCATGCGCCGAGATCTTCCGCGCATCCACATTCGCGCGGCTGCCATCCTTGAGGAAGATGGGCACCATCTCATTCGCACTAGGCGCTGCCTTCGGGGAATCCGCGGGGGCGGCTTCGTTGCTCATTGGATGACGAATTCGGTGAAGAAAATCTGCTCGATCAGGTCCGAGCGCAGCGCCTCGTTAAAGTGCGCCATGAGATCATTGCGGATCACATTCTTCGATCCCGGCGCTTCGAGATCGGCAAGGCTGCGCGACGAGAGGACACTGATCGCCACATCAAGCATCTGCTTCTTGTTCTCCTCGACGATCTTTTTCAGGTTCGCGTTCGAGCTGTTGAAGGTGAAGCTCGTCTTGAGATACTTCGTGCCGAGCGAGCCGGAAAGATTCACGACCACGCCCTCGAAGTCGCAGGAAAATTTTCCATTCTCACCCTCCCCGCCTTTGCCTCCGTGCTCACCGCCCTTGCTTCCGTGTGCGTCCGCCTTTGCTCCGTGCTCGCCACCTTTTGCGCCATGCTCGCTTTCCTTGCCAGCGGCGGCCGACTTGCTGTCGGCTAGGACAGTGCGAAGACGTGGAAGGATGAGGAATTGCGTCGCGGCAAACGAGATCGCCGGCATGAGAACGATGACTGCGATGATCGGCATCCAAGGACTCGGCGCCTTCGCCGGTGCCGCTGGTGCCGCGCCATCGGTGCTTGGTGATTCTTCGTGGGCCATGGCTAATGTTAGTTAGCGTTTGAGGTTGACGATTTCCTCGAGCATCCGATCCGAGACCGTCACGACGCGCGAGGCCGCCTGAAAGCTGCGCTCGATGATAATCATGTCGGTCATCTCCTTGCTAAGATCCACATTCGAGAGTTCCAGCGCACCGACCTCCACTTTTCCGAGCCCGCTGCTCCCCGGAGTATTATTCGCAGCCGTGAGCGCCACGCCACCGATCGGACCCGCCGCGGCGAGTCCCGTGTAAAGATTGTTTCCAGCTTTGGTGAGGCCGCTCACATCATTGAAAGTCTGCATGAGGAGCCGTCCCCGCGTGACTTTGTCACCGTTCGACAAACCGATGACAACATCTCCCGCCTCGTTCACGGTGAATGAACGGAAAGTCGGCTTGGCGGCGTTCACTGCAGCATCGGTAAATGCTCCGCCGGTGTCATTCGTCATGCCACTTCCGACGCTGACGTTGAAATCAATCTTGATGTCTCCCACCGCCGAGGGCGCGATGGAGGTCTGCACATAGCTCAGCCCCGGACTAGCGATCGCTGAGTAAGTAGTGGCACCATCGGACAGGCCCTGAACCCGAAAGCCTTCGCTCGTCACCAAATAGCCCGACGAATCGAGCCGAAAATCACCGGCTCGGGTCGCGTAATCCACGTTGTTCGCCACATCGCGAACGCGGAAAAAGCCAGCGCCGGAGATGGCCATGTCCGTATTTTTACCAGTGGAGGAAAGCGTGCCCTGGTTGTTGTTCGCAGTCACCGAGGCGACCTGCACACCAGTTCCGATTTGCGTCGCCGGAGTATTCGATCCATTGCCGGAGGAAGGTGCCGGTGCCGCTTGGCGTAGGATATTGGAAAAGCTGTCGCTGTATTCCGAACGCGAGCCTTTGTAGGCCGTGGTATTCACGTTCGCGATGTTGTTCGAGAGGATTTGGATGCCCTCGGAAAATGCGCTCAGGGCGCTGACTCCGCTATTTAGTGTGCTGGTAAGTGACATGGCGTGATGGGTTGCTAATGTTTGCTAGTGATTCTGATTATTTGACTGCGTAAATATCTTCCGGGGCGTGTTACTAAACGCCGCTCCTAGAACCCGGCCCGCTGGTGATGCTTGTCACCGTCGAGGGATCGTAGCTATTGCCGTTGACGATGATCTGCGCTCCGCCGTTCCTGATCCGGACTTCGCTCACCAGTCCACTCACGACGGTGTCGTCCGAGGTAAGAGACACCGTCTTGGCCAGGAGATTTTGCGCGGAGGAAATCTTCTGAGCGCTGCTGAAAGCCTCGAAGTCCTTGGTAAGCGTGGTCGCCTGCTGGAGCGAGCTGAACTGCGCCATCTGCGCGATGAACTGCGTGTCCTCCATCGGCTTCAGCGGGTCCTGATTCGAGAGCTGCGTGGTGAGCAGTTTGAGGAAATCATCCTGGTTGAGCTGCTGCCTCGGCGCAGCCGTTGGCGTGCCATCGAGGAAGCTGGAGGCGGCTGGCGTGATGCTAGTGAGACCCGGGATACTATTCATAAAGTGCTAGGCATAGAGTTGCATTGCCGCGGCTTCCGAGAAGGGAGAGACATGTGCGGTACGCTCCGCTTTCCCAGTGGCACGAAATGGCACGATATTTTCAAATGCGGAGTCCTGCTCGCGGCGGTTGAACGAGCGCTCGCGTCCCCCAGACTCGGGATGCTGCTGCGAACTACTGCCTAAGTCCGACTGTGAGGAACGCGATTCAAATTCCGGCGTCCCAAACTTCACGGACTGCGGGGAAGGCTGCGCGACAGCGCGATTCCAGTTCTGCTCCAGCGCGCGGCAGAGCGCCTCGGATTCGGTCTTGAAGACGGGTTTCCATTCGCCCCGCTCAAGTCGGATCGAGACGGTGACTTGCTGCCCGTCATTCAGAAGCATCCGCACCTCGGCATTATCCCGACCTGTCACGCGGACGCGCTCGATGAGGTCAAACGTCTGTCTCGTGATTTCCGATGCGGCTTTCGGTTCATTCGTCACCGGCACCTCGCTGAACACTCCACTGCCTGCCTGTGGTTCAAAAGTGAGGCCCGCGTTTGTGGAAATGGACGGCGTCGTTTCGGACCCATGCGTTCCGGAAGACTTTTCCGGAGTATCAGCGACTCGCTGCTCTCCCTGAAAAGACGAGATCAGCGCGACATTTGCTACCGTCCTCGTTTGGCGTTCGGGAGATTGTTCTTTCATGATGGCTCGGTGCATAGCAGCCGTCGTGCCACCGGATTCCCCTGCGCTTGCCGTGCTGAAAATCTCCTTCGATTGCCTCTGTAGAGTCCCCATTTCCGGTTGAGCACCCACCAGCGCTGGAATTGGCGTTGCAACAGTCTGCTCCGTCGGCGGGGAAATTTCTGCCGCCGCGCCGGTTATCGGAAGTCCGGTCTGCAATGGCTGCGATGTCGAAGCGGGCGCGACCGAAGCTGCCACATTTGCGACCCCGGATGAAACGTCGAGAACACCAGCAGAGTCCGCTGCCAAGCCCGCTGAGCGTGGTGCTAACAATGGTGATCGGGCTATATCCGACTGCACCTTGTTCAACGCAACCGATGCAGACTGCATAGGTAGGCCAGCAACATTTGCAGGCTTTTTGAAAAGACCATTAGTGCCCGCGGTATCCGGCGACACTGCGTTCGGCGCGTCACACGCCACTGAGCTTGTCACTGAGTTGGTCATGCCGCTCAGTCCAAAAGTCTCAGCTACATTCGCGGAAACGCCGACCGACTGCATCGCTCCTCCGGAATTTCCTCTTCCCATTTCAACCGAAGACCCTTCCGGCACTTGCGGCAACAATGGCACTGTCAGCGAGACCTGCGGCAACATGGATCGCAGTAGGATTGCGAGGTCCGGCTCGCTGAGATCCTCATGCCGTTTCCGCGGCAGAGACTCCACATCCGTGGGAACGGACGATCCGTCCGGCAAATGCTCGCACGACGCGCCAAGCAAATCAGCGAACGGCGTCGCGTCGCCATTCTTCGCGGCCTTCGCGAATGCAACATTGCTGTCGTCGCGCGCAGGTATGGGTGTCGGATCGGTTGAAGGTGCGATATTCATGAGTGTTCAGTGGCTCGTCGTGCGGAGTTGCGATCAGCCCTCATCGCGGTCTCCGCGGATCGGCTAAGAGGCTTCTTTTTTTGGCATCTGAAGGAGACGGAGCTTGTCCATGATGCGCACGATGCGGCGCGGCGTCGGCTCCTCGCCGGGCTTTTCATGCACCTTGGCCATCTCCTCGAGAATCGCAGTGATGCGGTCTGCCTTCATCACGCCGAGAATCCGCACGATCATGTCCTCTTCCATTTCATGGAAAATGGCGACCGCCGTCGCAGGCTTCATCGCGGAGTACTGCGTGGAGAGCGTCTTCATGTTTTTCAGATCGGTCTCCTGAATTTTCACCACGCGTTGATCCAGTTCGTCACGAAGCGCCTTGATTTCATCGCGCACGCGCTCGAGTTCCGCGCGATCGGTGCTGATCTGCACACGCACGGTCTCGATGCTTTTCTGCTCCTCCGCGAAACGTGCGCGCTCGTCATGAAGCTCGGCGATCAGTTCGTCCACGGCGTCCGTCTTGAAGTTCCAGATTCGCGGCGGTTTGTCTGTCGGGCCCGCCACTTTCGGCGCGGGCTTCGGGAGTCCTTGCAGGACCACCAGTGTCGAAGTCAGGAAGTAGGAGATCGCAGCGATGACCGCGAGTCCCCATCGTGAAGTGAGCATTTTCATGGCAAGGTCACAGAGCGGTCAGCAGGGGCGGCGTGACGGTTGGAGTTAATGTTCATGGGAAAGTGCGACCTGTGCGTTCATCGCGTGACGCGACATGATGAGATCCGAAATGGCGTTCTCCTCGCGGCGCTGCTCGATGGCCGCGTGCGCAAGAAGGTGGCGTTCGCGAAGCTTGATCATCGCCTCGTGTCTGCGCCGGGCCGCCTGAAAAAGTGCGCGCTGCCTTTCCATTTCCGCACGCACCGCATCGAGACGAAGCGCGAGCTTTTCGCAGAGTTCGCGCCGGACCCTCGCGGCATTCAGGAAGACGACGTAATCATTGCCCGTGGCCCGACCGCCGCGCTGCTCGCATATCTGCTGTTCCATGCGGCAAAGCTCCTCGCGGGCAGTGCTGAGATCGATCTCCGCACGGGACACGACCTGGATGGCCTGCTCGAAAATCTCCTGGGCGCGCGCCTCCTCGCGAGCACGCAATTGCAGGATTGATTCGAGTCGGAATACGAAAGGCTTCATGCGCGGAGAAGTGTGGCAAGCTGCTGCATGCTCGCGTCACGCGGCGCGGAATCATCCATGCGCTGGCGGAGCAGTTGCATCAGCGGTTCGTGAAGTTTGATCGCACGATCGAGGCGAGGGTTCGTGCCCGAGGCATACGTGCCGAGCGTGATGAGATCCTCATTCTTCCGGTAAAGCGCGAGGAGATCGCGTGCCTGCGAGACGCAGGCGAGTTCATCCGCCGAGCTAAGTTCACGCACGAGCCGGCTGATGCTTTCGAGCACATCAATTGCCGGAAAATGATTCGCAGTCGCCAACGCACGGCTGAGCACGAGATGCCCGTCGAGGATGCCGCGCACGGCATCGGTGATTGGCTCATTCATATCGTCGCCCTCGACGAGCACGGAATAGAACGCCGTGATCGATCCACGCTCGCTGGCACCGGTCCGTTCGAGGAGCTGCGGCAGCATCGCGAAAACTGAAGGCGTGTAGCCGCGGCTGCTCGGAGGTTCGCCGACCGCGAGGCCGATTTCGCGCTGCGCCATCGCGAAGCGCGTGACCGAATCCATCATGAAAAGCACCTCGCGTCCCGCATCGCGGAAGTCCTCGGCAATCGCCGTAGCCAGCAGCGCAGCCCGCAGGCGCAAAGGAGCAGGCTGATCGGACGTCGCGCAGACGATCACCGAGCGTGCGAGTCCCTCGGTGCCGAGGTCACGCTCCACGAAATCACGCAATTCGCGGCCACGCTCGCCGATGAGCGCAATGACATTCACATCGCTAGCCGCATTCCGTGCCATCATTCCGAGCATCGTGGATTTTCCCACGCCGCTACCTGCAAAAATGCCCATCCGCTGGCCGCGACCGACCGGCGTGAAAAGATCCACCGCTCGCACTCCAGTCGAGAAAGGCTCCGAGATCCGATTGCGCTTCAGCGGATCCGGCGGCGTGCCGCGCAACGAACGATGATGCGTTCCCGGAAGCGGCCCGCGTCCATCAATCGGCCGGCCCAGTCCGTCGAGCACACGCCCGCACAACCCTTTTCCAATCGGCACTGCCGATGCGGAATCCGCGGCGACGACCTCGCTGCCGGGACGCAGACGCGGCATGGTCCCGAGCGGCATGAGCTGGATGAGATGATCGCGGAAGCCGACGACCTCAGCCTGGATCGGCGCATCGCCAGAATGCGTGCGGATATTGCAGATTTCGCCGAGCGCGAGATTCGGCCCGTGCGACTCGATAATTTGGCCGACCACCCTTGCGACGCGTCCGATGCGACGCACCACGTTCAAAGAGCGGAGGGTTGCGATGAGCGTCTTGCCACCGAGCAAATCCGCCGGCGCATTGAGGACTTCAGGCGGCATGGAGTGCCTCCTTGCAGATCTGAAGCTTGGTCGCGATCCTACCGTCGAGCATTCCGAAACGGCTTTGCACAATGCAGTCGCCGCGTTTCAAATCTCCGTCCGCGCGGAAGATGATCGAGGGATGTTTTTCGCGGAAGTCCGACTCATGCCCGGCGATGAGTTCCAGATCGGCGGGTGCCAGCCGGACTTCCAGATCCGGGCTCCCGGTCTCGATGTTTTGAAGCATCTCGCTGACGATCCCGAGCACCGTATCCTGCGAGAGCGGCGTTCCCGCGAGCACTCGCGATGCGGCCTCCGCGGCCAGCTTCGGCAGCAACGCGCGGAACTGCACGACCAGCGTCGCATGTGCCTCGGCGATTTCCGTGAAAGTGCGCGACTGCAAGTGCTGCACGTCGGCCCGAAGATCGAGCATCTGGCGCTCGATGAGTGCCAACGCCTCGTCCGCACCGCGCTGCCGGGCCTCGCGGCACGCGGCCTCAAATTCCTCCTCGGTGAAAGTGCGGCCAGGCTCCGGTGTGCCGGCGATGAGAACCCTTCGCAGAGGAGACGGGAAACGGATGATGTGCTCAGGCTGCGACATCTTCGGCGCCTCCATCATCAAGTGTGATTTCCTCGGATTCCTCGAGCCTGCGAACGATCTGGATGACTCGCTGCTGCGCGGCCTCGATGTCCTTCGGGCGCGGCGAGCCGAGCATGTCTATCTCCTCGCGCACGCTCTGTGCGGCACGCTTGGAAAGCGCGCTGAGCATGGACGTGACGAGGTCGGGCTTCGCATTCTTCAGCGCGAGCGGCAGGCTCGCGGTGTCCACTTCGCGGAGGACTTTCTGAAGGTCGGGAGCCGAGAGCCGAGACAGATCCTCGAAGGAAAAAACCTCTTTGCGGATTGCAGCGCCGAGCACGGCGTTGCGTTCCTCTACGCGGGTGATGAGCGTCTTGCGGATGTCCTTGTGCAGCGCATTGAGGACATCGGCGCAGGCCTTGGCTCCGCCGGATTTTCGGATGCTGGCGTGGACGCTGGCACCCTCGCTGTTACTGCCGAGATTCTTTGCGACCTTGGCGATGGATTCGCGAGTGGTCGGATCCATCGAGCCCAGACGCTCGAGGACTTCCTCGCGCATTTCGGGAGCAAGCATGGTCACGAGTTCCGCGGCCTTTTTTGCATCCATACATGAAACGATGAATGCGACCGTCTGCGGCTGTTCGGTCTTGAGCAGATTCATGAGCTGGCGGCCCTCCATCAGGCGGATTTCCTCGCCCTCCTCGCGACTGCCACCGCCACCGCCATCGAAGCAACGTCGAAGAATGCTCGCTGCCACGGACTCTTCCCTCGCATGGCCGAGCATCGTCTGGGCAAAGCCGAGTCCGCCAAAACTCGAACCGAGACCAGTCGCGACGATGTCCGCAAATTCGGTCAGCACCTCGCGCTGCGTGGCAGGGTCGAGCATCGGCATCTCAGCGACCTCCTTGCAGATTTGCTCGAGCTGTGCGTTTTCAAAATGACGCATCACCTTCCCCGCATTATCCGGGCCGATGATGACGAAGAGCGCGGCGATCTTCTGAACCTTCGTGAGTTTCGAGTATTCGAGGGCCATGTCTTTTGAGGGCTATCCTTTGTCGCTCACCATCCAGTTGCGCAGTGCGAGACCGACATTCTCGGGCTTCTGCTCGATCATTGCGTTGAGCATGTTCGGAGTCACCTCGACCGGGGCCGCATTGCTGGCGCTGCCTGCGGGATTCAGCAGCTCGACCGGGATGAGGTCGGGCTTTGCACGTTTCAGGATGCGGAGGAAAACGAAGAAGAGCGCGGCCGCGATCAGCAGTGAGATCACGTTCTTGATGAGGTCGGTATTGCTCCACGCGAGATCGACGAAGCTGGGCTTCACCACCGCAGCGACATCGAAAGGTGCTTCCTCGACGGTGACCATCGAGGCGACTTCCTTTTCAGGCCCTTTGATGCCGAGGGCATTCACGACCATCTTGCGAAGGCTGTCCAACTCAGCAGGCTGGCGTGGCTGCGCTTTGGCAGCGACGAAGACCGCAGCCGTCACTCTCGCGAGACTGCCAGCCGCACGGGTCGAATTCAGCGTGCTGCGGCTCACGTCGTAGTTCTGAGTCTTGTTCTTCTTGTTGGTCTCACTGTTTTTGGCACCGGGCTTGGTTGTCGCTGCGGCGACATTCGCGGTGGCACCGACGGCCTGGGCATTGTCTTCAGTCTCGGTCGTCGTGGTGGTGTCGTCCGTGCTCGTCTCCGTGCGGACGACCTGGCCATCAGGATCGAATTTTTCCTCAACCCGAACCGTGGTCTCGCTGTCGAGATCCGCGGAGACGCGGACCACCGCATTGCCGGGACCGAGCACTTTTGAGAGCATCGTCTCGACCTTCTGCGTGAAGTAGGTTTCTACGTTTTTGCGCAGCTTCATCTGGCCCGACGCGGCACCGAGCTGCGGATCCTCGCGGAGATTTTCCGTGAGCACGTTGCCTCGATTGTCCACGACCGAGACATCATCGAGACGCAGGCCTTCGACTGCGTTCGCGACGAGCGAGCGGATCGAATTCACACCCTCGGTGGACACGCTTCCCTCGACAAAAATGGACGCCGTCGGCTTCGCCTTCACGTCCGTGAATAGCAGGCGATTTTCCGGCATGACGATGAGCACGCGTGCCGAACGCACGCCGCTGAGCTGCGAGATGGTGCGACTGAGTTCCCCTTGAAGCGCGCGGACGTAATTGGTGCGCTGGACGAAATCGCTGATGCCAAAGTTTGGCCGGTCGAACACCTCGAAGCCGACGCCTTCACCCGACGGGATGCCTTTTGCAGCGAGCTGCATGCGGAGTTTGTGGACTTCGCTGGCAGGGACGTAAATCGAGTTCCCACCCGTGCCGAGTTCGTAGCGGATGCTCGCAGCCTGCACGGCGGCGACGACTTCGCTCACGTCCTTTTCCGCGAGCCGACCATAGAGCAATTGCATGCTCGGCTGCCTTGCCCAGAGGAATAGCGCCATCATCCCGCCGACGACAGCGAGGACCGCGACGCCGAGGGAGACACGTTGATTGAGGCCGAGCTGACCCCAGAGTCTGCGGAGTTGTTGGAGGTATTCCTTCATGAAAAAATCAGGTCAATCAGACTTGGACGCGCATGAGCTCCTGGTAGCTCTCGACGAGTTTGTTGCGCACTTCGATCATCAGCGAAAAGGCGACGCCGGCTTCCTGCATCGCGATCACGGCCTGATGAAGATTGGTCGTCTCGCCGGTGAGCACCTGAGTCTTTTCTACATCGGCGGACTTGAGCTTGGCATCCACCTCACCCACGGCGCGCTCTAGGAAATTCGTGAAGCCAGCACCCTTGGTCGCGCCGGTCGCGCCGGAAGATCCCGCAGCCGAGGCGGCATCGGCCTTCGGAGCGAGTTCGGCGGGGATTGCGCGGCCGAGTTCGCGGACTGGAAGATTGGGAAAGGAGCCGACGATCATTGCAGGTTATTTCCCAATGGTGAGTGCCTTCATCGCCATCTGGCGGGCGTTGCGCGCCACGGAGAGATTCGCCTCGTACGCCCGCGAGGCGCTCATGAGATCCACCATTTCCACGGCGGTGTTCACATTCGGCATCCGCACCATTCCATCCGGCCCCGCATCGGGATGCTCGGGATCGTGGTAACTTTCACCTGGACTCAAATCCTTGCCGATCTTCCCGACTTTCACACCCATCACACCGCTGCTGGCGTCGAGCACGGACTCGAACATGACCACCCTGCGCTTGTAAGGCAGGCCGTCCACGTCGTGCGTGGTGTGAGCATTGGCGATGTTTTGCGCGACGACATCCATGCGGACTTTTTCCGCACTGAGCGCGCTGGATGTGGCTTGGATACCGGAGATGATGTTCATGGAAAAAATCAGGCGTTGCGGCCAGTGATGGCGAGGCGGAGCTGTTTGATGGAGCCGCTGACAAACTCCGTGAGCGCGTCAAATTCCGCGCCGTTGCGGTTCAGCGAAAGGAGTTCACGGTCGAGGACGACGTTGTTGCCGTCCTTGCGCTGCGAGGGAGTGACGGTATCCGCGGCGAGCGTCGGAGTCGGCGCGCTCCCGCCGGTTTTGAGCGCGGCAGAAAACTCCTTTTGGAAATCCTGCGCAATATCGAGGCGCTTGTAGCCGGGCGTCTCGATGTTCGCGAGATTCGAGGCGAGTGCCTCGTGGCGCAACATGCTGGCATCGAGAAGCTGCTTGGTTGCAACGTAGTTGCCTTGATTGAAGATATTCTCGATCATTCCAATGAAGTGCTCAGCAGGGGGTGTGCCATCGGTTGGGAGTTACGGATCTCGGCGGGCCGGGAATCGGCATGAATGCTGGCGTCTCGGGCGATCACCTTTGCATTCCGCATTTTCATCAGAGTGAAATCGGGAAGGTCACGGGCGGCAAAATCTTCCCGGCTGCTGCGGCAACGGGTGCCGCGACGGGCGTATTCTTCGCGGCGGTGAGCTTGGCGAGTTCCCGTGCGGCGGCGGTGCCTTCCGGAGAAAGTGTGATGGCCGTCGTGCGACCGTCGGCAGTGCGTGCGGAGACCGTGCCATCGGCGCTGATCGAGAGGGCAGGCTGTTTCGCCGGGTCCGCGCTGGAAAGGAGCGTGTGGATCTCCGGGGAATCGAGGAGGCGCTGGCGGAGCGTGGCGATCTGCGTGTCCGTGGCGGATGCCGTGGATTTGTTCAGGACGGTGGCAAAGCTTTCTTTCGGCGCAGCGATCTGGGCTGCGGCCTTCGCTTCGCGCGCATCCCCCCATTTTTCGATGAGGGTACTGGCGAGAGACGTGGCGGCGGAGATGAGTAGCGGATACATGGCAGGCAGCACTCAGCAACGGCTGTGCCACGGGGACGGCGACACGCCGGTTTCCAAGTGCGAAAACATTTTCCCTGCTCCACGCGGGTTCCTCAGAGATACCCCGCAGCGGCAAATTCTGCCATGGGACGAAGCGCGTTTCGCTTCGTGTCGCCGGGATTTTGTTTCCCGCGCACACGGAATTCATCCATCTTCCCGCGTCACCCCGATGAAAGTCAAAGTCACTCCGGAAGCGCGCAAAAAGGCACAGGGCAAGAAAGGCAATCCCAACGCTCAAAAGCCCAGGGATGCTCTCGAAAAAAGCAAGCCTGGGGGCATCGAGGCAAAAGCAGTCGCTGGCACGAAGAAGGCCAAACCTCGGAAACGCCCAAACACAACAGCGGCACAAGTGCAGACTGCCGGACACGTAAGGCGCATGGAGGCACTCGTTGATCTTTCGCCGGACATGATCGCGATCGCTTCCCCTGCGCGGCGCGTGCTTTTCTGGAACTCCGGTGCTGCAGCCGCGACAGGACGGAGCGTGAAGGAAGCGAAGGGCGCGGATTTTTTTTTACTGCTGAATATCGTGAATAGCGACTCACTCGCGGAGACGTTCGCGATGGTCGCGGCGGGCGGCGAATGGGAGGGCGAATTCGAGACCATCTTGCCGGACGGCACACACCGTATTCTGCATGGGCGCTGGAAATTCCTGCCCGGCGGCGAGGCTGATCCGGGAAGCGTGCTGCTGCTGAACAGCGACATCACTGATCTGAAAAAAGTGGCCATGGGCTCCCTGCGCGCGCAGCGGCTGGACAGCGCGGGCGAACTGGCCTGCAACATCGCGCACGATCTGAACAATGTGCTTTCTCCAATCGTGATCGGAGCCGATGCGCTCGAAGCCATCAACCGCGGGAATGAATCGGCGGACATCGTGAAGCTGATCAAGGAAAGTGCCCAGCGCGCGGCAAAGATCGTCCGGCAGGTACTCCTCTTCGTGCGTGGATACGACGAGGAAAACACTCCCTCCGCACAGGAGTCCGGAGCGGGAGCTTCTCACGCCGCGGATTCGCATCAGGCGACCGGTGAACTCATCATCGTGGCGGACGACGAGCCCGTGATTGCGGAACTTTGCCGCTGCGTTCTCGAGGGCCACGGCTATCGGGTCGAAGTGGCCGTGGATGGTGTCGCGGCGCTCGCGCTATTCGACCAATATCGCTCGTCGGTCCGGGCAGTGATCAGCGACATGGCGATGCCCTTCATGGATGGCGTGGATCTCACGCGGGCAATCCGCCGCTTGGATCCCAAGGTTCCCATCCTGATTGCCACTGGTTCGGCCGACGCCACGGCGCGGGGCGCATTGGAGGGATTTCCATTCGTGTCGCTTCTGTCGAAACCCTACACGCAGCGTGGCCTCCTCGAAGCGGTGCAGCACTGCCTCGGTTCAGCCGCTGGAAATTAGTCCCACTATTTTTTCCGATGAGGTCGAAGGGGCACCGCACGGCCCTTTTCGCCACCGAACGCGCGGGCCGCAGTGGAAATATTTTCCCAAATTCGCTGCGGGAGCGCGGCTGACCGGGCATTTTTCATCGCCGATTCAGGAGGTCTGTACAGAGGTAAAAGCCGACCTGCGACACACTGCGAGCAAAGCTGGCACGCTTCACGCTATGCATGGACTCACAACACTCCACATCCATGATACTTCCCGCAATAGAACACTTCACCGAAGCCACGCCCGCTGCCACTTCCATCATCCTGCCGAACGGCATGATCGGGCTCCCGGAAATCAAGAATCTGCAGATGATCCAGCATTCCGAATGCTGGCCCTTCGTCACGCTGGTCTCGTCCGCGACGGACGGCATGCAGTTCCTAGCGATCGAGCCGCACGACATCATCCCGAACTATTCTCTCGAAGTGAATGACTTGGACGCCGAGGCACTCGGTCTCACCTGTGCCGCGGATGCGCAGATCCTGAATATCGTGACGATTCATTCCAACGAGCCGTATTTTGTGACGGCAAATCTCATCGGCCCCGTGCTCGTGAACCGCCACACCCGCGAGGCGCGTCAAGTCATCCTCATCAACAGCGACCAGTACTCCACCCGCCATGTGCTCGTGGACGAACGCGCCTGAACCAGCCGCGCATATCACTATGCTCGTCCTCAGCCGCAAGCTCAATGAAGGAATCGCCATCGGTGACGACATCAATGTCTGCATCACCCGGATCGACGGCGATGTCGTGAAGCTCGGCATCGTGGCTCCAAGGCATTTCGCAATCTATCGGGACGAAATCTACCGCCAGATCAAGGAACTCAACCTCGGAGCCGTGCGAAAGCCTGGCGACAAACTTCCCACAGCTCTCAACCCCAACACACTCAACCGTAGTACATATACCACATGACCATCAATACCAACCCCGGCGCAACATCCGCCGCCATGCATCTGCAGCACAGCCAGCAGATGCTGAACAAATCACTCAACCGGCTTTCCTCCGGTTCAAAAATCATCGACATGGCCGACGACGCGGCCGGCATGGCCGTATCGGAGAAGCTGGATGCACAGAGCCGCCGTCTGTCCGCCGCATCTACAAATGTCCAAAACGCGATGTCCTACGTCCAGACTGCGGACGGCTTCCTGCAAGGCATCTCGAAGGTCCTCTCCCGCATGGGTGAACTCTCCATGCTCGCACAGGACGTGACGAAATCCCCAGCGGATGTGCAGCTTTATCAGCAGGAATTCCAGACTCTCCAACAGCACCTCCAGAGCACCATTGGCGGACCGTCGGTTCCGGCACCGCTCGGCACATTCAATGGCATCACGCTCTTTGGCCCGAATCCGACTGGGCTCGCAGTGAGCGTCGGCGAAAGTGCCGGCCAGACGATGACCATCGCGCAGACAAATCTCCAGAATGCGGCCAGCCCTCTCGGCCTCCTGCTGGCGCAGACCACGCCGCCTGCATTCGACGTCACGATCACCACGGCCAACGTGTCCACCTTCGCCGTGAACGCCACCGATCAGGTGGCCACGGAACGCGCCACGCTCGGTGCATCGCAGTCGCGGCTCGAGCTTTCCTCCTCCGCGCTCGCGACACAGACCACGAATCTTGAGGCCGCAATCTCGCTCATTCGCGATGTGGATGTGGCGCAGGAAAGCACGCAGTTCGCCAAAGGGAACATCCTCGTGCAAGCAGGCACCGCGATGCTCGCGCAGGCAAACCAGATCCCGCAGTCGGTACTCAAGCTCCTGCAGTAAAAGGCGGCACGACTTGGCTGCGATCAGCTCGCCGCGTCCGTCGTCACTCGGTACTCATTCAGCTTGTTCCGCAATGTACGGATGCTGATCTGCAACACCTCTGCGGCTTTCGCACGATTGCCACCCGTGGCTTCGAGTGTGCGCAGGATGTGCTCCTTTTCCACTTCGTGCAGTGGCATCGCTCCGTCGTGTGTGGCGGCAGTGATGCCCGCGGAATTTGCCACTGCATGCACCGCAGCAGGACGGGGCGACATCCCCGTCTGAGGCAGTCCCAGCGCCAGATCGGAAATCTGCGCACCACTTTCAGTGAGGATGACAGCGCGCTCGATCGTATTCTGCAATTCGCGGACATTCCCCGGCCATGAATGATCGAGCAACGCGGCCTCCGCGGCTGGCGAGAATCCAAGGATGCCGCGGCCATGCACACGGGAAAAGCGTTTGAGAAAATGCCCGGCCAGCAAGGGGATGTCCGCCTGACGAGTACGCAACGGAGGGACGCGGATCGGGAAGACATTCAGCCGGTAGTATAAGTCCTCGCGAAAATCCCCTTTCTCGACAGCCTTGCGGAGGTCGCGATTCGTGGTCGCGAGGACGCGGACATCCACCTTGATCGTCTTCGTTCCGCCGACGCGTTCAAACTCACGCTCCTGCAAGACGCGCAGCAACTTCGCCTGAAGGTGCGGCGGGATTTCGCTGATTTCGTCGAGGAGCAAAGTGCCGCCGTCCGCCAGCTCGAAGCGTCCTTCACGCCGCTCCGTCGCCCCGGTGAAGGATCCCTTTTCATGGCCGAAGAATTCGCTCTCGATGAGATTCTCGGGAACGGCGGCGCAATTCACCTTGATGTATGGCGACCCGGAACGACCGCTCGCGTGAAAAATCTCGTGGGCAACGAGTTCCTTCCCAGTGCCATTTTCACCCTCAATAAGCACGGTGGCCTCCGTCGGCGCGACCTTGCGGATCATCTCGCGCAGGTGTGCAAATGCCGGGCTGGTGCCGATGAGATCTCGCGAGTCACTGAGATCCGCACTGAGGATCTGGTTCACGCGGACGACTTGGTTGTATGTCTCTGCGCGCCGGATCACGACCTCGATGTTGTCCTTACCGAACGGCTTTAGCAGATAGTCGAAGGCCCCGAGGCGCATTGCGGCGATGACGGAATCGAGAGTGGCCTGCCCCGTCATCATCACCACTTGGGGACGGTCGGGCATTTTCTGGATGCGCTCGAGGAGCTCGATGCCGTCACCATCAGGCAGGCGGATATCGAGAAAGACGAGGTCGAAACGGTCGCTCTTCAGAAGGCGGTCGCCACCGGCGACACTGTCCGTGCTGGACACTCCGTAACGCTTCGTGCGCAGCCACATCTCGAGCGCCTGGCGGATCGCACGCTCATCGTCAACGACCAGGATTTTTTCGAGTGCCATTTTCGACTGCGACCATAGGCGGCGCGAAAATGGTCGCAATCCAGAAATTCCGATCCGCCGCGCTCAGGCCGCGCCCGCGTATGCGCGCTGGAACTGCGCGGCGGGCGGCCGGAACGCGACTTGCGCTGGGCGCGGGACGATGTCGCATTGCAGGAGGAGCTGCTCATTTTCGCGATCCACCAGGAGCGCCTTCATGATCGCCTGCTGCGCTTTTTCCGCAGCCGCACGGACCTCGGGCGTGGCCCTGCCGGCACTGCGTGCACGGATCACGGCAAACGACGCTGAGAGTTCGGCGAGCAAGCCGCGCTTGGCCTGGAGCAGCTCCTCGTCAGGTGCCCGCCCGGTGCCTTTGAGCGCACGGTTTTCCTTCAGGATGAGCTGGTGCAGCGATTCGCAGATTTCGCCGTGGGTTCGGAGAGCGTCGGAAAGGGATGCGGGATTCATGGTTTGAGAGTCGGTGGTGCGGCCTTCGCGAGCGGGCTGCTCAGGAGTTTCTGAAGATTCACGGCGGCAGTGTTGCTCCACGCGAGGTGGCTGGCTCGCCAGCGCGCCATTTCGAGGACGGTGCGCAGGATTTCCGGGAGTTTGTCGGCTTCGCGTCCGGGCTTCTTCGCCTCGGCGAGCAGAAACTTGTAGGCATCCGCAGCACGGTCGCCGTAGCGGAGCCGTTCAAAGCAAAGACCCATCTGATAAAGCACGGGCCACTGCCATTCGGGATCGTCACTGAGACGCGCGATCGCCTGATAGATCGTAAGCGCGCTGAGGGCATCGCCCTGCTGATAGTACGAGTTGGCAAATTCGTTTCCCGCCTTCTTTTTCCAATAGATCCATTTCTCCGGCTCCTTGTCCTTTTTCCCCGTCTCCGCGCGGAGCAGACCGAGGATTGTATCAAAAGCTTCCGTCGTGCGGTTCTGTGATCGGAAAGCGTTGGCAAGCAAGTATCGGCACTCAGCAGCCGAAGGATCGTCTGCAAAATCCTTCAGGAAAAACTGCGCGGACGTGATGGCACCTGGCACGTCGTCCAGCACGAAAAGGCAATGTGTGAGCTTGAACCGCACGCGGGCCTTTTCGGCAGGCGCCATGTCGAGACGCGACAGCAGTTCGTAATACTTTTTTGCGTTCGGAATATCGTTCGTCTTGAAAAATGTCTCCGCGATCTCCCACTGCGCCCGCTGCGCCAGGTTCCGGTATCCGGGGAGATCGTCACCGCCGAATTTCAACGTGGAATTCAGCACCATGTAAAAGCGCGTGATGGCCAGCTTCGGCACCCCACTCTCGCGGTAAAGCACCCCGAGGCGAAACATTAGCTCCGTCGTCCCGGCATCGTCGGGATAGAGCTGCACCATCTTCTCATAGACGGCGATCGCACGTGCACGGATTTCCTTCTTCTCATAGTCCTCTGCTAATTCCCGCAGCGCGTTCCTCTTCTCCGACTGAGGTGCATCCACCCCCGCCAGCAGACCCAGAAAATGATCCACCAGCGGCCACTTGCCCTGATCCGCAGCCTTCCGAGCAAGCTCAGCGTAACCGGCGATGCCCGTGCGCGCCTCAGCCTCCTCGTCACCGAGCACCGAATAACAGCCCGCGATCATGCCCGCGAACAAGAGCGCGCGGAGACAAAATCGGTTACGGCTTCTGAGTGTAGGTCGCCTTGCTCCGTGGCAGTTCATTTTGACGTGCGGGTTGGAAGATCGGGTCGAAAAGATAGATGCGTTTGTTGGGGTTCGATTCTTTCTCACGGAAGAAACCGAGCACCTCATCCGGGACTTTGCCGAGATCCGGCTCTGGCAGCGGTAACTGCTCCTTCTTACCAACCCTGCCGGAATTTTTTTCCGGCTCCTTCGCATCCATCGGCAATAGTGGCGGCAAGACAGGCTTCTCCGTAGGCTTGGCCGCAGCCGGCAGAGGCGGCGCAAGTCGCTTTGAAAATGGCGGCGCGCCCTGCTCAATGCGCATCGGCGCAGGTCCGCCCGACGCGAGATAGCCCTCGGGGCGAAAGATGAAGGGATACGTCCGCGATTCGCGGAAGGTGCGGCGCGGGACTTCATCCTCCCCGGCGTGTGCTGCGGCGGCCAAACCTGCCAGCAATGTGGCGGCGAGATAGCGCAGGGTTGCGTGATGATTCATGGGAAGTGGCATAGCAATTTGGCTGCCAACCGGATAAACGAAAAGCTCCCTTGGCGCGCAGCCAAGGGAGCCTTCGTGAAACAATCAGTGAGTTATTGTTGCAGGAGACGCATCACCGACTGCGAACTGGAGTTCGCCTGCGCGAGCATCGCCGAACCAGCCTGCACGAGGATGTTATTGCGCGCAAGATGCGTGGATTCCAGCGCGACATCGGTGTCCACGATTCGGCTGTTCGCGGCTTCGAGGTTGTTCCGGTTCGTCGCGAGCATCTCCGCGTTGAAGTTTAGGCGGCTGCTTTCCGCGCCGTTCTGCGCACGCAGAGTTGCGACAGAGGTAATCGCGGCGATCGAACTAGCCGTCGTGAGCACACCGAGGTTTGCCGCAGCCGTGACCGTGCCGACAGCAGTCGCGAGGTCCGACTGGGTGATGTTCAGCGTTTGCGAGGCGTCCTCGGAGACGCCCACCACGAGCGTGGTGCCGCCGAAGAGCGCGATCCCGTTGAACTTCCCGGCGGCTGTGCTTGTGAGCTGATTCTGCAGCGCGGTGAACTCCGCATCGTAGTTTGCCACATCGCTGGCGCTCTTGGTCACATCCGTCGAGAGCAGCTTCAGCTCGGAGATGCGGTTGAGCACCTGCGAAGCGCTTTTCAAGTAGCCGTCCTGCGTCTGCAGGAACGAACCGGCATTTGCCACGTTTGAGTTCGCCGCATCCGTGCGAGAAATCGCGGCCTCCAGCTTCATCGAGACAGCCAGACCTCCGGCATCATCTGACGGGCTGGTGATTCGCGATCCGCTGGAGAGGCGGGCGAGGCTCTTCTGGAGCATCGCATTGTTATGATTCAGGTTCATCGCGGCGGTGGAGGCTGCAATGTTCGTGTTAATGATGAGTCCCATATTGGCTCTTTGTCCTTCCTTGGAGTGTTAATTGCGACGTCCGTGTCACATGCGGACCACTTTTGATTTGAAGTGTTTGGTCTCACTCGTCGGAGCATTTACCCCGACACCTGTGACTTCGGCATAAGGCGGCAGGACTTTAGTAAATTCTTTTCCTTTTTTGAAAAATGCTAGAGCCAGTCATGCACTGTGAGTAAGTGAAGCCTCTGAAGCACCAACGGTGCAAACCAAGCCAGCCCAGGGCGTTGCCCCATAAGTGCTAACTTAACAGTGGACTTTTTGGAAGGTTTGTTTAGCCTAGCGTTCCAGGATGCCACACCTTGCCGACGAAAACTGGGACTGCCTG
>JAYVRQ010000289.1:0-5829 GCA_043776145.1 Chthoniobacteraceae bacterium | reverse complement strand
TCTGGTCGGGCATCGAGCCGTTCGGCAAGGCCTGGACGTGGGATTTTTACACCTACTGGTGCGAGATGCGCGGCAGCCCGCCGCGCGGTCAGACGTGGGGCAACAGCTTCATCCGCGACCCGAAGCTCGCGGTGGAAAAGGGACGCTGGATTTGCGTCGAGCAGATGATCCGCCTGAACGATGTGGGCGACACGAACGGCGAGCAGGCGCTGTGGCTCGACGGCAAACTCGTCGCGCATCTCGGCAAGGGCTTCCCGCGCGGGCGCTGGACGTTCGATAAATTCGAGCCGGGCAAAGCTGGCGGGGGCGTGCGCTGGAGCGACGCGAAGGGCGACCGCGAGTATTTCAAAGTGCCGGAAGGCGGCGCGGCGTTCGAGGGTTATCGCTGGCGCACGGTGCCGGAACTGAAGGTGAATTACGTCTGGCTCTACGTGTATGCGACGGACCCGGGCCGCATCCGCGTGTGGTACGATGACGTGGTCGCGGCCACGGAATACATCGGCCCGCTCGCGAAGTAGCCCGCGTTGCAGACTGGCGTCCGGGTGATTTGCCGCGCACATTCCTGCAATCCTCGATCCCCAAAACTATGACGACCTTTCATCCACTTCGTTTTTGGCCAATGGCCGCACTTCTCATCGCGGCGCTCTTCCCAGAAATTGCCCGCGCGCAAGTCCCGGCGAATCAGGGAAACCTCACCGTCGGGCGGCGGCATGTGGTTTTCAAAAGTGTGGTGGCCGTGCGCGGCAAATCGTCCGACGAAAACCGGATCATCGTCCTCGCGACCATGCAGGCCGTGACGGCGGATGTGCTGAAAAAAGTGAAAGACAAGGACGCGGAGGACAACTTGGACGAGGAAGAGGGGCAGGCTTGCTTGAAGGCGGTTTTTCAGGAGGACGGCTCGCTGCGCTGCCTGGTCGGGAAGGGAGTCGGGACTTCTTTCACCAAGCGCGGCAGCCCGCTGGAAGGCAAGGCCACGATCGCCGACGGACGCATTCGCGGCTCGGTGAAGCTGATCGAGACGGGCGATTTCGGGAAGGAGGCGACGCTCGATTTCGACGCGCCGATCGACGCGGAAGTGAAAGTCGCCGGCCCGGCGAAGCTCGATCCGCCAGTGAAGCCGACAGTCACTGGGAAGTTCATCGGCGATGGCAAGGCGGCACAGGTCAAGTTTGTGACGGTGGAAGAACACGAGCCGTTTAACGACAAGGAAGCCATCCGGCTGATCTTCACGGAGAAGGATCCGGCGGCTTCCAAAAAACCGTCGTTCGATGCGGTGTTCGGGAAATTCGGCAGTGCGCTGATCCTGAGCGTGCATCGGGTGGACGGCGGGATTTTCGGCTGCGAAGTGGCGCACAGCGCGCACAGCAAACAGGGCTTCACATCGCTCGGACAGATTCACATGGTCGAGTTTGAAATCGTGGGCGGGAACGTAAAGGGCCACGTCAGCACGGGCGGGACGCTCGACACGTTTGGGCAAAAGTGGGAGGTCGATCTGAAATTCGCCGCGCCCCTGCCCGAGAAGCTGCGCAACGCACCCGCCGCTGTGGAAAAACCCGTGGCGAAAGAGTCATCAAAAATGGAACCGAAAGCCCCCGCTGGTCCACTCATCGCCGCTCGCAAACTCCCGCTGCCTGCCGACGCGACCGACGTGCAATACAAACAACTCGTGAAGCACATCCAATTTTCCAGCGCGCAAGGCGTCGCAGCCGTGGCGGGCGAATTCTCCGCCAAGCTCAAGCGGCAAGGCTGGAAGGAAAGCGGACGCGATTTGATGGGAAAAACAAACGCGATCCTCAAGCGCGAACAGGGCGACGCCAAGCTCACGATCACGATCCAACCAGCAGCAACGGGCAGTGTAGTGAAGGTCTTCACCGAAGGACTCGACTGGAGCAGCGGTGATGAAGCAAAACCAGCGGCCAAGAGTAAACCTGCGGATGACGCCGACGATGAAGATGACATTGAGAAGGACGCGGAGAAGCTGCTCAAAGACGCGCTCAAGAAACTGCCCAAAGGGCTCTGATACTCGCCCAACTCATCGACGGCGATCCGGCGGCGTTCCTAGCAGCAGGGCTTGCGGTCTCATATCAGTCTCGGCGAGTCACCCCGAGCAGGAGGTGATGCAGGAGAAATGCGCCGTCGCTCCGTCGGTGCCAGGTATCCGCGCTGTGTTTCCACTCGGGCAGGGCGGTTGAGGGTGCTGTGTCTGCGTGGCGGGTGGATATGCGCCCTGCCCGACGACGGGCCTTTATTTCTGCTCGCACCCGGCGGAATGCGGCGTCGAGGTCGTTATCCATCACGTAGCCGACCATGCCGCCGCATGGGACGCCTTTCGAGTATTCACCGTCCACGAACCGCTGCATTCCCTCGGTCGCGTATTTATCGGCGAGATGCTTGAAGCCGGACTTGGTGCGGACGTGGAGCCGCTTGCACTCGGCGGTGAAAAAGACGCCGCGATGGCGATGCGGCGCTGGGAGAAAGCGGATGTCATTTCGTCCGAGCTGAGTGCCATACGTCGGGTCGGTTTCCTGTGCCTCGGGAATGGCCAGCCATTCGCGTCCGTCCGCATCAAATGCCACGTTCAGTGCGGCGCCCAGCAGCGCCGTGATGCACGTCTCATGGCGCACGCTGCGATGCAGCGTCATCGCTTGCCACGCAGCTAGGATGCACTGCATCACTTGCCCGCCGAACCCGCTCTCGAACAACTCGCGCTTGAACGCCAGCGATGTTCCCGTGTGCCCTAAACGCCCCATCCACCCTCCTCCATCATGCGCGCGAGGATTTCGTCCGCGTCGTTCAGCGCGGCGGTGCGCGTCCAGTGGCGGCGGGCCAGCGGCTTCAGCAAATGCACGCGGTCAGCCTCGTAGTAGGCGAAGCCGCGCAGTTTGCGAAAGACCGCGCCGCTGTCGTGCGCCGAGGATTCGCGGATGGCGCGGACGATCCGCTCCACTTCATCTGTCGCCGCATCTTCCGCATACGCGCGCGGCTTGCCGCCAGTGCCGAGAGTGAGCAGCGCCAGCCCGGATTTTGCGGCGAGATGCCCGTGCGCCCACAGCGTCTTTTTTCCACGCGTCCACGCGCCAAACGTCCGCACGAGCGTCTCGGCATATGCTTCGCGATGTGCGGGCTTCGATGGCTTTGCGGTGATGAGCTTGTCGCTGTCGGGTGAGGCGGGCGTGGAACTGGGTCGGAAAATCTCCACTGTGTCCGTAATCAACTCCCGCTCCCACTCGCTAAGGCCGAAGTAGTCGGCGAGGTGTTTGTTCAAAACAGCGCGTGTCTTGAACTTCATCGCCACTGCATCGCGCAGCAGGTCTTTGCGCAGGGTCATTTGCAGGCTGCGGATGGCCTCGGCGCATTTGGAAATGATGCGCCGACGATTGGAGTCTGCGGGACTGCTCTCGTCGGGCAGCGGAAAGGGTAGGGCCAGAATTTCCTCCAGTCGTGCGATGTCGCGCTCAATGCCTATGTTCGCAGTCGTATGGAATAGGAGATATTGCGCGAGATCGGAATCAAGAAACGCGGTGAGGAACAATAGTTCGTCTTCGTCTGCGCGTAGTCCCGCGATGGACTGAAAATCGTCCTGAAAGAGCAACGGGTGGTTACTGAAAAACGCTTTGGTTACGGCTTTGTTTACCAGCACGAGCGGCGGGCGAGTCAGCTCGGGCGCGAGAGTGCGGCGCACTTCACTCCCGCGGATGCCATACTGCGGCGTTTCGCTTTCCTCGACGATGTATCCCTCGGGATCGCTCTGCGCGGTGAGCATCCGGTGACGCTGGCCCCACCAGATCGGCCACGGCTTGGTCTTGCCGCTGTCCACCTCCTCATCGCCTTGCGGACGGTCGGACTCAGTCATCGGTTGAAGGCCCGCTCCGGCCCACCATCGAGTCGTGCGGGGTGCATCACGGGTGCCGTCGTCGGTGTGGTCTTTCGTGCGCTTCATGCGCGGTGGGCGCGTGGCGAGTTCGTGGAGGCGCGATAGCTTTAGCAGTCGTTCGAGCAAGCGCGCGTCGCGCGGCGTGCCCCAATGCGATTGTTTCCACGCAGCAGCGGCCTCGCCCCGCTGCGCGGCGGCGACCAGCGTCGGCTGCGAAAGTGTTTTCTGGTCTTCCGGCTGCACTGGCAGGCTCGCTGCGCGCGGATCAGTCTGCTCGACCTTGGGCGTCACGAACTCGAAGTCACCACCTGCTTCGCCGTCCTCAAGTCGGCTGTGCCGGCCAATGAAGCATGGGCAGTCCGCCTTTGGAAAAAGGATGAAACTGTAGTCCGCCAACAGCCACACCGATTCCAGCCGGTGCTGGCCGAGCCACGCCGCTTGGAATGTATCCGTGTTGTTGCTGAGAAATACACGTGACGGCAGCACTTGGCACACCCGCCCGCCAGGCAACGTGTGCAGGCACGTTTTCCACATGAATGCACAGGCCTTTTCGCGCGCCGGGAACAGTTGATTCGCGATTTTTTGCGGCTGTTTCTCGCGGTCTTTCCTCCACCCCAGCGCCTCGGCGTGAGGGTTCTTCTCCGAATACAACCACGCCTCGATATTCGCTGCGGGCTTGCGGCTCGCCCAAGGCGGGTTGCCGATGACGAGGTGGAATTGCGCGCCCGTTTCCATCTCAAAAAAATCGGACTCGCGCACCGTGGAAAAATGGCGATCGCGGGCACGCGGCCTTTCCTGCCCGCGTTCCCACAAGATATGCGGAAGGATTTTTGCGTTTGCTGCGTGTTCCAATTCTTCGCGCAGTTCGCGGATTTCCTTCGGCTCCATCTGATCGAGGAAGGCGAGGTAGAGGCTGAAACAGGTGACGAGGCAGGCGGTGAGTTGGATGTCCACGCCATGCAGGTTTTTTTCCAGCAGGTTGAGCAGGCCCTCGTAGCGGGTCTTCGCATCTTTCGCCGCGTCGGGATTGCGCAGCCGCCATTCCTCGGCCATGCGGACGAACAAGATGACCAAAAAAATGCCGGAGCCGCAGGCGGGGTCGAGGCAGCGTTTGTCGAGCAGCGTGTCCCAGCCCTCGGTGGCGATGTCCACCGTCAACTCCGCGAGGCGTGGCGGTGTGTAATAGACACCGCTGTCCCGCCGGGCATCACGACGCGGCTGTTTGCGCCGGGCAGGTTGTGCGTCGGCAATTACCTCGGCATCAAGGAACCCTTCGTAGATGGAACTGATGAGTTCCACCGGCACGTAACTAAAGTCGTAGAGCTTGAAACCCGGCAATACCGGCTGGTGGCCACGGATATTTTCACCCGCGATCAGGCGGTGCAGAATATTTACGTCTTCGTTGCTGATACTGCCGGAAGGAAATGGCTCACCGAAGAGCGAGCCATTAAAGTCGCGGTGCAGTGCGGTGAAGAGTTGTTCGAGAGCACTCGCGGCAGATGAGCCTGCAGCGCTCAGCAAGCTCTGCATGTCGGTTGCTTCGGGGAGGTTTTTCGCGGCGAGATACGGCGACCCGACAATTCCACGATCAAGAAGGTAGCAGGAGAAAAGGAAGCGTCCGATGAGTCGATGCGCCTGCTGCAACTCCGCTGGCGTGTCTTTGGGGCAAAGCACGTCTCGCGTCGCTTTAAGATTATCGAGAAGTTCGCGGTCCACCGCTTGCGCGGGGTCGAAGCGTGGCGTGTAGTCGCGGTAAATCGCCCCCGTCTCGACACGGCGGATGATCTGTTTTAACTGCTGGGCCAACGCGGTGACTTCGAGGTCGGCAATGGTCTCTTTGTCAAGTTGCGCCCCTTCGCCGCGTTCGTCCTGGCGCGAGGGCTTGGCGAGCGTGGAGTAAAGGCGCACGTCCGTCGCGGTCTCGGCGAGCAGGAGGGTGGTCGCGCCGAGATTCC
>JAYVRQ010000288.1:0-5831 GCA_043776145.1 Chthoniobacteraceae bacterium | reverse complement strand
CAGCTACCGTCCGGCGTACCCGCGCATTCTCGTGGACCGCATCGCAGCGGGCTTCGCGTCGTGGTACGAATTTTTTCCGCGTTCCGCGGAAGGCCGTGGCGACAAAGGCTCGACGTTTCGCGACTGCCTCGCGCGCGTGGATGACGCGAAGGCGATGGGGTTCGACGTGATTTATTTTCCGCCGATTCATCCGGTCGGCATCACCGCGCGCAAAGGCCGCAACAATGCGGTGACGTGTGAGCCCGGCGAACCGGGCGTGCCTTACGCGATCGGCAATCGTCATCAGAAATGCCCGAACGGCGGCGGGCACAAGGATGTCGCGCCGGAACTCGGGACGCTCAAGGATTTCGACTGGCTGGTGAAAGAAATCCACGCGCGCGGGATGGAAGTCGCGCTGGATTTCGCAATTAATTGCTCGCCCGATCATCCCTACGTCCACGAGCACCCGGACTGGTTTTACCAGCGGCCCGACGGGACGATCAAATACGCCGAGAATCCGCCGAAGAAATATCAGGACGTGTATCCGATGAACTACCACAACGCCGACTGGCGCACGTTGTGGAGCGAACTCGCGAGTGTCATCGAGTTTTGGTGCGAGCACAGCGTGCGGATTTTCCGCGTCGATAATCCGCACACGAAGCCGGTCACGTTTTGGGAATACCTGATCGCGCGCGTGCAGCGGCGCTGGCCGGATGCGGTGTTTCTGAGCGAGGCGTTCACGAAGCCGAAAATGATGCGCGTGCTGGCGAAGGCGGGCTTCACACAGAGCTACACGTATTTCACCTGGCGCAATACGAAGCGCGGGCTCACGGAGTATTTCAACGAGCTGACGCAGTCCGATGCCGCCGAGATGATGCGGCCCAATCTTTTCCCAAACACGCCGGATATTTTGCCGAGCTATCTGCAATTCGGCGGACGGCCCGCGTTCATCGTGCGCGCGGTTTTGGCGGCGACGCTCGCGCCGGTGTACGGGATTTATTCGGGCTTCGAATTGTGTGAAAACGCGGGGCTGTGGAAGTCGGACTTCGATCCGGCGACAGACGTGCGGCATTTCCTGAATCTGTGCGATTGGGACTACAAGCAGCTCGCGAAGGAGGAGTATCTCGACTCGGAAAAATATCAGTGGAAGCAGCGCGACTGGAACGCGCCGGGGAACATCAAGGACGTGGTGACGCGGCTGAATCGCGCCCGTCGCGAGAACCGCGCGCTGCATCAACTGCGCAATCTGCATTTTCAAAATGCCGACAACGACCTCGTGCTCTGCTACTCGAAGGCGACCGTCGCGCGCGACAACCTGCTGCTCGTCGTGGTGAATCTCGATGCGTGGCACCGGCAGGATGCGTTCGTCTCCGTGCCGCTCGAAGAGTTCGGATTGCACGAGGGCGAGACGTATCAAGTTCACGATCTGCTGACCGATGCGCGCTATCTCTGGACCGGGCGCGTGAATTTCGTGCGCCTCGACCCGCAGACGAATCCCGCGCATGTCTTCCGCATTCGGAGGAAGGGCGGGAGCGAGGAGAACTACGATTATTTTTTCTGAGCCGCGCCACGCGCTCTAATGCGGCGCGAGTTTTTCCAATTCCGCGACGACATCGCCATCGGGCAGCTTTGCCTTGGTGAGCGCGTAGAGCGATGGCTGCCACGGGTCGAGGTTCACGGGGATGCTTTCGAGATGGCCGAGATATTTTCCGCTGCGCAAATCATAGACGTGCTCCGCGACGACGAGCTTGGCCTCGAAGGTGACCGGCTTTTCCAGCGCCTCGTTTCCGCCCGCCTGCTTCAAGTCTTCGCTCATCTGCCAGACGATGTTGCGCTCGAAGGCGAGAAGGCGCGCGGGGCCGAGCTTGTAGCGGTGGGTGAATGTGCAGGTTTCGCAAGGAATGCGGACTGCAGGAGGAAAATGCTCGTGCAAAAAATTGATGGCGGTGGTGGCTGCCGTTTTACCGCTCTCGGCGCGCTCCTGCAGATAGCCAAGGCTGCCGCGCATCATCGTGGCGTGGGACTCCCGCGAATTCGGAAACAACAAGATCAGATCGAGAGATGGAGCGATGGCATTGTCAAAGGTCGTTTTTGATTCGGCGCTGGCTCGCAACTGCCCGTGCTGATCGAAATCCGCATAATTGCCGGAGGCAAAAAGCAGGATGGGCCGTGGCTTCACCGAGGTCAGAGCGGCGATTGCCTCCATTTCCCGGACGCTCACCGCGCGCGACTCGCAAGCCACGAAGACACGAACCTTTTCCAACTCCCCGCGTTCGATCTGCTCGCTCGAAATGAAGCGCGGCGTGTAGCCGGCGTCTTGCAGGAGTTTGACCCACGCCTGCCGACGCTTCGCCATTTTGTTATGCTGCGCTTCGTAGCTGGAGAAGCGGCGCAGCCATGTCGAGCCGTCCTCGCACGATTCGAGCAGCCAATCGACTTGGATGCTCGCCTGCGAGTAGTGGATCGCGATGGGGTCGGTTTCGCGCTCGGCGCGGAGGAAGAGGCGTGCGAGCGGGGACTGCATTTCGGCGAGCACGGGCGCGAGAGCTTCGGCGCGCGGGGTGAGCGCGTAGTCGTCGCTTTTCCAGTCGATGCAATCCTCGCTCCACCAGACGATGCAGCCGCGGTCGCCTTCGAGCAGCAGGTGCCAGAGACGGCGACGCGCGGCGCGCGCGTCCTGCTCGCCGACGGTGGTGAGGAAAGTTTTTCCCGGCATGAACGAGCCGAAAATCTCGCGCGCGTTTCCGACGTCGTACGGCTCCACCCAATCGAGCACCTGCGAGAGCCGCCAGAGATCGTAGCCGCCGAAGGCACTCGGCATCTGCGTGCCTTCGATGCCGACGGGCGTCTGCGGATCGAGCGCCCGTGCGGTTTCGCGGAGGTCGCCGAGAGTGCGGGCGAGCGCGATGTCCATGTAGGTGCGGTGATCGCACCACGGCGCGAAGTTCCATCGCGCGGGATTTTTTCGCGCTTCGGCGGGATCGAATTTGATCTGCTGCACGGCCTGCCAGTCCGGCTTCCCGCGCGGGAAGCCGAGCGCGTCGGGTTCGCCGCCGGCCATGCGGTTTTTGATTTGGTCGGTGGTGAATGGCTTCACGTCGTCCCATTTTTCAAAGCGCGTGTCCCACTCCGCGTTCAGCGCGGCGAGGTCGGCGTATTGCGTTTTCAGCCAGTCGCGAAAGCCCGCGAGCGCGGTGGGCGAGAAGTCGTAGTCGAAGGGATTCGCGGAGATGGTCGTCGAGAGTTCGTCGCGGATGTCGTAGGCGAGCGGCTGGTGCGCGGCGTGTTTGCGGACGGCGGATTTCATCGCGCCCCTCGCCCACTCGCGCCACTGCGGATCGTCGAAGCTGTAGTCGCGCACGAGGCCGGATTCGGCGCGCTCGTCTTTCCACGCCGTCACCGTCTTGTCCCAATCGCGCACGCTGGAACTCCACTTCAGACACAGCCCCTTGTTCACGATGTTCTCGACGTAGAACGGCATCTTCGCCTCGAGCAGCGGCTGCGCATCAGCGTCGCCCGTGACCATGCCGGCACCGATGCCCATCTCGCGGAGACGCTGGAAAAAGAGCGGGAGTTTTCCCGGCTTTTTGAAAGCGGTGTCGCCGATCCACATGATCGTGCGGTATTCCGTCCACGGTCGCGGCGCGGGCTCGGCGGCGCGCGATGAAACGGCGATCAGCGCGAACAGGCAGAACGCCGCGCGGCGTGGAAAATCAAGCAGGTGCGTCACGGTGTTTGCGACGCGAGAGGCGGCGTTACCAGTTCTTGACCCAGCGCTTCCGGTCGGAATCCAAGTCCGACTCGGTTTTGGCGAGCTTGTTGACGACACCGCCAGTGCTCCAAAGATCGAATTTGGGACTGTACCCTTTTAGATCCTTCCGCGTTGCTTTGGAACCATCCGTTTGCGCGTCCTCACGAAATTTCTCCTCCACTTTCGCCCCCGCCGTCGAATAGCCGTAGGAGTTTCCAAACGGATCCTGAATAAACCGGATATTACCTGATGCATCTTTGCTAAGCTGATTGGGATTGAACTCGAAGTAGCCCTTGGTTTCCGGCTTGCCATCGGGCTTGTCCGCAGGCGTTGGCGGCGGTTCCGGGTTGGTGCCGGCTTTGGCATCTCCGCTGATTGCCTTGTAGAGAACGATGCAGGCTTTCTGATAGTCGCCGGGATTGCCCTTGAGTCGCGTATCCAAATCGTCCGTCTCCGATTTGCCGGTGGCGGAGGTGTCGGCGGCATCCCGCGGATAACTGCCGAAGTCGGCCTTGTAGCTTTCGCAGGCGGCCATCATCGCCTTGATCTCGCCCTCCGCGCGGGAGGTCGCCGCCTTCCTCTGCACAACGCCCTGCACGGCGACGATGAGGGAAGCGAGGATGGCGATCACGGCCATGACCGTGAGCATCTCGATGAGGGTGAAGGCGGAGCGGTTTGGGAGTTTCATAGGTCTCGAAACTAAACAGTCTTTGTTACCGTCCCGTTACTGCGCCTGATTCATGTTCTGAATGATGCTGATGAGCGGCATGAAGAGCGCGATGACGATCGTGCCGACGATAAGCGCGAGGAAGACGATCATGATCGGTTCGAGCAGCGACGTGAGACCTTCGACGGCGTTGTCCACCTCGTCGTCATACACTTCCGCGATCTTGAGCAGCATCTCCGGGAGCTGGCCGGTTTCCTCACCGACATCGACCATCGAGATCACCATTGGCGGAAAGACTCCGCTGGCCTCCAGCGGCGCGACGATCGACTCACCCTCCTTCACCGCGTCATGCACCTTCGTCACCGCCTCGGCCACGACGGCGTTGCCCGCCGTGTCGCGGGTAATGTTCAGCGCCTGCAAAATCGGAACGCCGCTGGTGACGAGCGTGCCGAGGGTGCGGCTGAACCGCGAGATGCAACTTTTCCGCGTGAGGTCGCCGAAGAGCGGCGTCTTGAGAATGAGCCGGTCGAGCAGCACGCGACCGCGCGGCGAGCGGGCGACCATTCTGTAAATAAACACGACCACGACCACGACGCCGATGATCCACATCCAGTTGGTCTTCACAATGTTGCTCGCGTTGATGACCCATTGCGTGAGCGCGGGCAGCGGCTTGTTTCCGAGCATGTCTTTGAAAATCTGCTCGAACTTCGGCACGATGAACGCGAGCAGGAACATCATGATCGCGATCGCGATGAAAAGCACGATGACGGGATACGCCATCGCCGCGACCACCTTGTTCTTGATCTTCTGCGCCTTCTCCTGGAATTCCGCGAGCCGGTTCAGCACGAGTTCGAGCACGCCGCCGAGTTCGCCGGCCTTCACCATGTTGATGTAGAGCTTGTTGAAAATGCGCGGGTGCTGCGCCATCGACTCCGAGAAAGTCGAGCCGCCCTGCACGCCGTCCGCGAGCGCGTTGATCGTGTTGCGCAGCACGACATCCTTCTCCTGTTTCGCGAGCACGGTCAGCCCGCGCAGCAGCGGGAGCCCTGCATCAATCAGCGTTGCGAGCTGGCGCGTGAAAATCATCAGCGTTTTGCTCTTCACCGTTTTTTTCGTGAAAAGCGTGATGCCGCCCTTGGCCTTCGGAGCCGACGCGGCCTTCATCTGCTTTTGCACTTTTTTGTTCTGCTTCGAGGCGGGGGCACCCTTGCCCTCCTCCACGACGCTCGTCGGGAAATAGCCGGACTGTCGCAACTGGCCGACGGCTTCGTTTGGGTTCGGGGCTTCGATGACGCCGCGCGATTCCTGGCCGCGCGCGTCGAGGGCGATGTATTCGTATTTTGCCATAATATCTGAGGGAGTTTGGCTCGGTGAGGTGAGTGACGATTAAGGCTGTGCGCGGAGATTGTCGATGATGTTTTCTTCGATTTCGCA